>JAQBOT010000274.1 GCA_028287885.1 Pedobacter sp. | reverse complement strand
CATGTTAAACATTAGTCAAACTCCTTTGAGAAAGAGGATTAAAAAATTAAAAAAGGCTGGTTACTTGAATTACTATGTAACCATAGACAAAAGTAAGTTCCCAAACGCTATCGCTGCCAACATCGGCATTCTGCTAAACGACCATAGAGAAAGTACAATCAGTCTTTTTGAACAAGAAATTTCCGGAATAGATAGCGTTACCCACGTACAACGAGTCTCGGGAAACCTTGATTACCAACTCGCTTTCTTATTCAAAGACACATGCGAGAAGGAAGATTTTCTACTGAATAGAATCAGCCAAATTCCCGGCATTAAAGCATTCGATTGTGTAGATGTTTTAAAAGAAATTCATCAAGGGAGATTTCGCATTCTATAACATCGCACAATTTGTCTTCTGAACTATCTACAAAAGCCCCTTTATATAATTACAAGCGACTGACCAGTTAAAGAGAATCTTTAAGGTAAAACTTTTACTTTTGTACAATAAAATAAAAGCATGAGTAAAAGGGGCAGAATCTTAGTTGCAATGAGTGGTGGTGTTGATAGTTCAGTTGCTGCAGTCATGTTACATGAACAGGGCTACGAGGTGATTGGACTAACGATGAAGACCTGGGATTATGCGACTTCTGGAAGCAGCAGTAAAGAAACTGGTTGCTGTAGTCTTGACAGCATCAATGACGCGCGTACCCTTGCAGTTAATTATGGATTTCCTCATTACATACTAGATATTCGAGATGAATTTGGAGATTATGTGATTGATAACTTTGTTGATGAATACTTAGCCGGACGAACTCCGAACCCATGTGTCTTGTGTAATACTCACATCAAGTGGGAAGCTTTGTTAAAACGGGCAAATAAGCTCGACTGCGAGTTTATTGCTACAGGCCATTATGCAAATGTAAGACAGCACACAAATGGACGTCATGTGATTTCTAAAGGTAAGGACGAGAACAAAGATCAGTCATACGTTCTATGGGGTGTTTCGCAAGAAAACCTTGCTAGAACTCAATTCCCGTTAGGATCATATGCGAAGTCTGAAATCAGACAAATGGCACTAGATATGGGCCAGGAGGAATTAGCTAAAAAGAGTGAAAGCTATGAAATCTGTTTTGTACCTGATAATGATTATCGTTCCTTCTTAAGACACAAGGTTGAAGACCTTGAGGAACGTGTTGCTGGCGGAAATTTCATTTTAAGCAATGGAATGGTTGTTGGTCAACATAAAGGCTATCCTTTTTACACCATTGGTCAACGAAAAGGGCTGGGAATCGCGTTTGGTGAGCCGATGTTCGTCATCAAAATTCTTCCAGAAAGTAACTCTGTAGTATTAGGAAAAGCGGAAGAACTTGAAAGAGCCGAGGCGATGGTTAGAAATGTAAATCTGGTTAAATACGACAATATCATCGATCCAATGGAGAATGTTATTACTAAGATAAGGTATAAAGATGCAGGTATGCTGAGTACTATCGTGCAAGAGAAAGACCGCCTGAGGGTAGTGTTTGACCACTCGGTGTCGGCCATTGCCCCAGGTCAGTCTGCAGTATTCTACGAAGGTAATGATTTACTAGGCGGTGGCTTCCTTTGCTAAAAGGTTTATAACCAGTTAATATAACTGGTTATAAACTCAAATTTAGGAGTCAAGTTTTACAACCAAGCAAAATCAACTGGTTATAAACTTAAAAGTTCTTGGTGATCTCTTCGCTAAGCGGAGTCACTTTCGAGCGGAATCTATGAACAAGTTTTCCGTTTTCGTCAATAAGAAACTTCTCGAAGTTCCATTTAATTTCACCTGTAAAATCAGGATTTTCTTGGCTTGTCAAATACGCGAACAAGGGATTAATATCATCTCCTTTGACGCTTGTCTTTTCGCTTAACAAGAATGTAACTCCAAAATTCTTCTTGCAAAACTGCTTAATCTCTGTATTGGTGGCTAATTCCTGGCCTCCAAAGTTACCTGCCGGGAAACCAATTAAGACAACTTCCTTACCATATTGTTCATGAAGCTTTTCCAAATCTTCATACTGAGGCGTGAACCCACATTTAGAAGCTGTATTAACTATCAAAATCTTCTTGCCTTTGAAGGATGATAACTTCACTTCTTTCCCATCAATCGTTTTGAATTTAAATTCATACACCGTTCTGGGTGGCGAAAAGATTAAGCTTAGTAAAATCAAAATAGTATTCATTTTCTTACTATTAAATTGTTAAGGGTGCGATATTGCATACCGTTTGTTGATATAAATATAAGAATATATCATACTTTAACTATGATAAAACGTGAATTTTAAAGCTTGATTTGCATCATTTGAAAAGTATAATTTTCCGGAATATGTTAGACAATTTTGATTTTAGCCTTATTTATAGCTTTATTTGCAGAAAAACGTTCTGAATGGCGAAAAATTTACTGATTGTCGAGTCCCCAGCAAAAGCTAAAACTATCGAAGGTTATTTAGGTAAGGATTTCCTTGTCAAGTCGAGTTATGGGCACATAAGAGATTTGATCAAAGGAGACATGGGGATAAATGTGAGTAATAATTTTTCACAGACTTATGAAGTTCCGGCCGACAAAAAGCAGATCGTCGCCGAATTAAAGAAATTAGCTAAGGGTGCCGAAATGGTATGGTTAGCTTCCGATGAAGACCGTGAAGGAGAAGCGATTTCCTGGCATTTATTCGAGACGCTAGGCTTAAAAGAGAACCAAACAAAAAGAATTGTTTTCCATGAAATCACAAAGCCTGCCATCTTAAAGGCTATTGAGACACCCAGGACAATAGATTACAACCTAGTTTATGCCCAACAAGCGAGACGTGTACTGGATCGCCTGGTGGGCTTTGAACTCTCTCCTGTATTATGGAAAAAGATAAAACCTTCCTTGTCAGCAGGCAGGGTGCAATCGGTTGCAGTTAGATTAATCGTAGAGCGTGAACGAGAGGTCAATAAGTTTAACTCCGTTGCAGCATTCAAAATCGCTGCAATTTTCAATAACGGTAACCCGAGAGAAATCGTTAAGGCAGAACTGCCACAGCGATTTGAAAAGGAAAGTGATGCCGAGAAATTCATTACAGATTGTATTGATGCAGAATTTAAGATTGCGAGTTTAGATACAAAACCAGCTAAAAGGAATCCGGCTGCCCCTTTTACAACTTCTACCCTACAACAGGAGGCATCCAGAAAGTTGGGATACTCGGTTTCTAGAACCATGCAAATCGCACAACGGTTATATGAAGCTGGAAAAATCACGTATATGCGTACCGACTCGGTGAACCTTTCGGAGACTGCAATACAAGCAGCCGCTAACGAAATTAAGTCAGCCTACGGCGACAAATACCACAAGCCACGTACTTATAAAACCAAGTCGGCAGGTGCCCAAGAAGCACACGAGGCCATTCGCCCGACCTATTTCGATCAACATACAGTTACGGGAGATAGTTCAGAACAAAGTTTATATGAATTAATTTGGAAGCGAGCAATTTCATCTCAAATGAGCGAAGCATTGTTTGAAAGAACTGTGGCCCAAATAGAAATCAGTACCAGACCAGAAAACCTGGTTGCTGAGGGCGAGGTTATGAAGTTTGATGGGTTTTTGAAGGTATACCTCGAGTCAAAAGATGACGATGATACTGAAGACGCTGCTACAAATAATATATTACCACCGTTGTCTCATGGACAAACGCTCGCTTTGCAAGAACTAAGTGCAACGGAACGATTCTCAAGACCGCCTGCAAGATATACAGAGGCAAGTTTGGTAAAGAAACTAGAGGAGCTTGGCATAGGCCGTCCTTCGACGTATGCGCCAACCATCTCAACAATTCAAAATAGAGGTTATGTCGTTAAAGAAGATCGAGACGGCCGCCAAAGACCCTTCAACGCGATTGTTCTAAGTCATGGGGTAATAACGAAACAGACAAAAACCGAAATTACAGGTGCAGAAAAGGGTAAGTTGTTTCCAACCGATATTGGCGAAGTTGTGAATGATTTTCTGGTTGAACACTTTAAAGACATCGTAGATTTTCATTTTACAGCGACCGTAGAAAAAGAGTTTGATGAAATTGCACAGGGGCTAAAAGA
>JAQBOT010000162.1 GCA_028287885.1 Pedobacter sp. | reverse complement strand
GTAAAATTCTGCTGAGTTATCGAAAAGCTGATTGGCCGAACCATGCACAATCTGATCTGCAGTAGGAATATTTCCCACTTTATTCGTATTGTAAGCTCCGTTTACACCGATAGAGTAATTGAACTCGCCAGCATGATTTTTAAAGGTCAATGCAAGTTCTACACCTGTATTCTTCACATTACCACCATTAATAAAAGGTGCATCTGCCCCAGACGAAGCCAGGATAGGCGCAGTAATCAACCAGTCCTTCGATGTTTTGTTGTACCAGTCAAAGTTTAAGGTAAACTTGTTTTTAAGGAAGTTTGCATCAAAGCCGATGTTGGTCTGAATGGACGTCTCCCATTTCAACGCAAGGTTACCCAATCTGCTTGGATACGCTCCCGGAATAAGTGTTCCCTCGGTAGAACCAAACGTATAGTTCGTGTTGGTTACGTTAACAGGTGCCAGGTATTGGAATGGGGTAATGTTTTGATTACCCACCTGACCCCAGCTTGCGCGGATCTTAAAGTAGTCAAGCCAGTTCTTTTGCCCTGCCATAAATCTTTCATTCGTCGCAACCCATCCTGCCGACACTGACGGGAAATAACCCCAACGGTTTTGCGCGGCAAACCTAGACGATCCGTCTGCACGGAACGTAGCATTTAGTAAGTATGTTTGTTTGTAATTGTAGTTCAACCTACCAAAATAAGACATTCGCCTATCGGGATCATATGGCGCACCACCAACCGACATGCCAGCTACAGTTTTACCTGTTGCATTCGTCAGCCATGCATGCTCAAGGTCTTCAAAGTTCAAATTTGTATTTGTTCCGTTGATCGTAGAACCACTTGAACGGTATGCCGAACTCCCCAACATGGCCTCAAACTCATGACCTTTCTCCAGGTTGAATCTATAAGTAAGCAAGTTGTCCCAGATCAAAGACTTTCCTTTGTTCATGTACTGGCTAACTCTGGTCGTCGTATTGTATGCATACGCTGAAAGCTGATAAATTGGCGAAAAGTTGCGGCTTTCTCCGGCACTGTAATCCATTCCTAAACTGCTTCTGAATGTCAGGTTCTTTATTGGTTGAACAAGCATGTATATGTCGCCTAAAAGACGCTGGCTGTTTCTGCGGTTCTGGTTATTGTAAACCATTACGGCATAAGGATTCGCCTCACCATTGTTCCAGGTAGAATTGCTGTTGTCGAAAAAGTTGCCATTCTCATCATACATCGGTACAAAGGGACTGGTGTTAAATGCAGCACGCAGCGTATTGTTGTACTGATTTCCAACGCCAATACCATTGTTATTGATGTCTGTATAAGTTAAATGTTGACCAACCTTAATGATCTCCTTATAGAAGTTATGCTCAGAGTTGATTCTAAAACTATAGCGTGAATAATTGGAAAGGTTTTTACCGCCAACTACACCTTCCTGGTTGGTGTATGACAAGCCCGTAGAAAACACGGAAACGTCAGTAGCACCTGATGCCCCAAAAGAATAGTTTTGTGTTACGGCGTCCTTTACAAACATCCTGTCCATCCATTCCGTACCTTTTCCGAATGCAGTAATCTGTGCATTCGTGAAAATAGGTTGCTTGCCTCCATTGATCGCAGCCTCATTCATGATGGCGGCATACTGGGTAGCATCAAGCAGATCCACTTTCTGCGCAACATTCTGAATTCCTGCATAAGCGTCAAAAGTAACTTGAGCTGATTGCCCACGTTTACCGGTTCTAGTGGTTACCAAAATAACACCGTTTGCTGCCTGAGAGCCATAGATCGCAGCTGAGGCTGCATCTTTCAAAACATCTATTGATTCGATGTCTGCAGAGTTCAGGTAGGTGATGTCTCCGGTTAATACCCCATCTACTACATACAGCGGACCTGAATTTCCAATGGTACCTAAGCCCCTAATGGTTACCCGCATACCCTCTCCCGGCTGACCGGAAGTAGATGCAATCTGAACACCCGGTGTCTGACCCTGTAGGCCCTGCAAGGCATTCGTGGTACTTTGTCTTTGTAAAGTTTCCCCTTTAACCTGCACTGTTGCGCCAGTTACGAGTTTCTTTTTTTGAACCCCGTATCCCACAACTACAACTTCCTCCAGACTTTGATTGTCTTCCGCAAGGCTGACATTGATCTTGTTCCCGGCCCCAACTGTGGCTTCTTTGGTCACGTACCCAATGGAGCTAATCTGCAGAACATCGCCGGCCTGTGCAGAAATTACAAATGCGCCATTACCATCTGTTCCCGTTCCTCCGGTTTTCCCTTTCACTTTCACTACCGCACCTGGTATTGGTTTACCGTCGCCTAAACCGATAACAATACCGGTTATCTGGCGCTGCTGTGCAGATAATGTCTGACTAAAAATAAGTAAAGAGAGAAACATCAGCAGAAAGACGCCTCCTCTTTTAAGACTGTAACCCTTTTTCATACGCTTCTAATTGTTCGTTTAATATTTGATTCATATTTATACTTGGTGATTGTGTATTAAAGCTTGATAGCCGTTTCTTTCCCTACGTACTTGATGGTGTAATCTGCTTTCTGATTGAAATCGAGTGGTTTTGGTGATTTAGGTGAAATGACAATTACACGAATGTTTCTTGTTTGAAGCATTCCTTTAAAGCTGCCTTTTCTATTTGACACCGTTAGTGTTTTAGAGGCTTCCGTATACTTGAGATCGATGCTTGTAAATGCACCTTTTTCATAGTTGTAGTTCGTGCCTTCATCTTCATAAAGAGAGAACGACGCATCTTTGCCAGTGTAGACGAAAAAGGTAAGCGGCTCTGCAGGTTTCTCAGATGTATACTGCAATTCCGGCCCGGTTGGCAAAATAGATCCTTCCTTGACAAACACCGGCATCTTTTCGTAAGGCGCATCAGCATTGATCTGCTGACCGCCCTTGTAATATTTACCAGAATACAAGTCATACCAACCCTGCCCAGATGGCAGATACAAGCTGCGATCACGATCCTTGTATTTGTATACCGGGTTAATCAGCAATGAAGGGCCGAACATGTAGGCGTCATTCAGGTTTGATGCCTTTAGATCCTGTGGAAAGTCCATCATTAAGCCCCTCATGATGGTATAATCGTGCTGGTACGTATTCCCGGCAAGAGAATAGATATATGGCATTAACCTGTAGCGAAGCTTATTGTAGTACAACATGCTTTTGTATGCCGGATGATCTTCAGGTGCGATGTTGTAAATCTCACGGAAAGGATACTGACCGTGCACGCGGAAAAGAGGCACAAAGGCGCCGAACTGGTACCAACGGGTGTTCAGTTCTCTCCATTCTTCCATATCTGCTCCTTTCGCCTGCTCATAGCGCTTTTCTACCGAAAAGCCACCGATGTCCATGGTCCAATACGGCATCCCGGATAATGAAAAGTTAATTCCCGCGCCGATCTGCGTCTTCATATCATCCCACCTCGATGCAATATCGCCACTCCATGCCGCAGCAGCATAGCGTTGCAAACCTGCATATGCAGAACGGGTCAGAATAAATACACGATTTACCGGGTTGGTCTTGCGTTGCCCTTCGTAAACACCTTTTGCGTTTACCAATGGAAATGCATTGAAATAAGTAGTAGACGAGCC
>JAQBOT010000147.1 GCA_028287885.1 Pedobacter sp. | reverse complement strand
CCGGTTTGAGCGACTGTGCGTGTTGTTGATATTTGAGTTTTCCATTGTTGTAATTTTTAATAAATGTACAGCACAGGTAAACACAAGTAAACAGGAAGGATCCAGATGGGGAGATTAAAGCGGTAAATGGGCGTTTTTATCCGGTGAAATTAAAAGCAATCTATTTCACTTTCAAAAGATCCCTAATTTCTGATAGCAAAACAACTTCCGCACTAGCCAGTGGTACCAACGGTGTTACCACCTCTTGTCTCCGTTTCATTGAATTTATGGCTTTTACCATCAGGAATATAATGAAAGCAAGTATAGCAAAGTTGATCACTTCAGTAACGAAGTTACCCCAGGCAAAAACAGGTCCGGCCTTTCTCGCATCTTCTAAGGACAGGTTTGGATTTGCTGCCAGCAGTGATCGAACCTTATCTTTTAAAGGATCGTAAAAGTTAATGAAACCCTTATTGCCGATCAATAAGCTTACTGGCGGCATAATCAAATCGTTAACCACTGATGTGACTATCCGACTAAATGCAGCACCAATGATGACAGCAACCGCAAGGTCTATGACATTGCCCTTTACTGCGAACTCTTTAAACTCTTTTAAAAAACTCATGTCCAAGCTAGTTTTAGTGAAAAATCCTCTGTCATACTAAAAGTAAAATATTTTCAGGACAAATTAAAACATAATCCCTAGAAAACACCTTGTTTACAATTAACGGGAAATGCATAGTTTATATTTAAAGCAAATGCCTATTTTTGACCGAGTAAAAATCTCTTTTGCACACCATGTTAAAACAACATTTACAACAAAAATTACTTCAAAAACTATCCCCTCAGCAGATTCAGTTTATAAAATTGCTGCAGGTTCCTACAGTTGCCTTAGATACCCGCATAAAAGAAGAACTTGAAGAGAATCCTGCACTTGAGGACCCCAGCCTAATGGTTGCAGAGGAACCAAAAAGTGAATATGACGATTTAAATGAAACAACGGATGATTTTGATGCCAGCATAAAAGAAGAAAATACTGATGAGTTTAACGTAGACGATTACCTACAAGATGACGGCGCAAATGACTATAGCACATCATATAATAACGGCGACGACGACGAGGATAAAAAAGAAACGCCCATAGCAATAGAGAGTACTTTTTTTGAAAGTTTACAGGAACAACTTGACCTGGTTCCTCTTTCCAATAGTGACTTTATTATTGGTAAACAAATCATCGGAAGTTTAGATGATGATGGTTACCTAAGACGACCTATAACCTCCATGATCGATGACCTTGCTTTCTCTCAGAACGTAATGGTAGAGGAAGAAGATGTTCTGGAGATGTTAAAAGTGATTCAAAGCTTTGACCCTCCGGGAATCGCAGCCAGGGATTTACAGGAATGCCTTACTTTACAGTTAAGACGTAAGGATGCTTCCAATCCGATCATTCAAAAAGCGATTGTTATAGTTGAGCAATACCTGGATGAATTTACCCGCAAACACTACGATAAACTCGAAAAGTCCCTTGGATTGAACAGCGAAGATTTAAAAGAGATTATAAACGAGATCTTACGCTTAAACCCAAAACCGGGCGATTCCAACCAGGTGACAACCAAACAACTGCAGGTTATACCAGACTTTCATGTTTCCAATAACGATGGTGTCTTGATCCTGACGTTAAACTCTAAGAATGCACCTGAACTGAGGGTGAGTAGATCTTATATCGATATGTTCGATCACTATGACAAATCTGCGCAGAAAGATAAGAAGCTAAAAGAAGCAGTTCAGTTTGTAAAACAAAAACTGGACTCCGCAAAATGGTTCATTGATGCCATCAAGCAGAGGCAGCAAACATTGCTGAAGACAATGAATGCAATTATGCAGTATCAGTACGAATATCTGCTTACTGGTGATGAACGGAAGATGCGACCAATGATCCTTAAGGATATTGCCGATAAGATCGACATGGACATCTCCACGGTTTCCAGGGTGGCGAACTCGAAATATGTGCAGACGGAGTTTGGAACTTTCTTGCTAAAGTCATTCTTCTCTGAAGCTATTCAAACTGAAAGTGGTGAAGAAGTTTCAAATAAAGAGGTTAAAAAAATCCTTGAAGATTGTATCGGAAGCGAAGATAAACGGAAACCTCTGGCAGATGAAAAACTAACTGATATCTTAAAAGAACGCGGTTACAACATTGCCAGAAGAACAGTTGCAAAGTACAGAGAACAAATGAATATACCGGTAGCGAGGTTACGTAAAGAACTCTAGCTCTTTACCACATGCGTTGCGTGCTTGATACATGATAGATGTTGTTAAGCTGGAATCCAAGAACAATTTCATGACTTCCGCTGGTATATGACCGCAGTTCAGAAACTGTAAGGTCGTATGCATAAGTCAGATTCATGAAGTTGTTGATGTTCAAACCCACGAAGGCAGAGAATGAATCGCTTTTCCTATAGCTTCCACCAAGCCAAATTCGGTCTGCAAAAGATACCTTCAAATTTAAATCCATAGATACAGGTGTAGCTTCAACCCGCTTGATCATTATCGAAGGGGTCGCAGAGATGTCATCCGCT
>JAQBOT010000119.1 GCA_028287885.1 Pedobacter sp. | reverse complement strand
ACATATTTTTCTCCATTATACAACAACAACCTTTTGCCGCCGAAAAGCTGCTGTTCTTGCCTTACTTAACCGGTGAACGTGCGCCCTATTGGGACACTGCCGCCAGTGCCGCTTTCATCGGCGTTAGGCCCCACCATAACATTGCAGATTTCCTCAGGGCGGTGCTCGAAGGTGTATGCTTCGCATTGAATCAGGTACTTGTAACTGTCGAGCAATCGGTAGGGAACATTGAGCAGCTGCACGTTAGCGGTGGGTTCATCCATTCTCCCTTATGGCTGCAAGTGCTATCAGACCTAACCGGCAAAAAATTGTTGCTTGTACAAACGGAAGACGCATCTGCAATTGGTGCTGCAATCCTGGCTTCAAGAGCACTCTTTGCGGATAATAGTCTGGAAAGCGCAGTGTTGTAGCGAGAAAATGAATATATTCTGCCGGACATGAACAAACATGCGCATTATAAAAAACTGATGCCAGTTTTCAGAAAGCTATATGCTGATCTGAAAGATTCCATGCAACTTTTAAACCAAATAAATAACTAATATGAATCTTCTCTGGGTTTTAGCAGGCATAATCATCCTATTGGTCCTTATCTTAAAGAAAATCAATCCGATGCTTGCCCTGCTCATTGCATCAATTGCAACCGGACTGCTTTTGGGCATGCCTATCGAGAAAATCACAACCTCAATAACCAACGGTATAGGTAGCACGCTTGGCAGTTTGGTCATGGTTTTAGCATTGGGTGCTATGATCGGCAAACTTGCAGAAGATAGCGGTGCCGCTAAGAAAATCGTCTATGTACTCATCCGGATTTTTGGCTTCAAGAACATTCAATGGGCAGTTTTGTTGACAGGGATCCTGGTTGGTATTCCACTTTTTTATAATGCCGGCTTTGTAATTCTGATTCCCCTGGTCTTCAGTATCGCTGGCGCCGCCGGACTACCACGGCTCTACGTTGGTATTCCAATGGCAGCGGCACTTTCTGTTACCCACGGATTTCTTCCACCACACCCTGGCCCTGTTGCATTGTCCGGTATATTTCACGCAGAGATCGGTAAGGTGCTCATCTATGGCCTTATCTTAACCGTTCCCATCGCAATTATGGCCGGTATTGTTTTCCCACGCATTATAATCCGGCTCAACAAGACAGAACCTCAACAAAAACGGGCAATAACGTTTGATGACGAACATACGCTTCCTGGGACTTTAAAGAGCTTTACGATTGCGCTTTCGCCAATACTTATAATTTCTTTAGCCACGCTGGGGCTGCTGCTTTTCCACAGCGGCCCTGTACACTCATTTCTGACCTTCATTGCAGACCCAACAATTGCCCTACTGATTACCTTAACCATAACACTGCTTATACAGGATACTTCCATTAGCAAAGCGATGGACTCCTGCGCAGAGGGGGTAAAAGGAATTGCGATGATCCTCATGATCATAGCTGCCGGTGGCGCTTTCAAACAAATATTAGTAGACAGTGGTATCGGAGAAGATGTTAAGAATATGGCTGCAAACATCCATGCCTCACCCCTACTGCTCGGCTGGCTAATTGCAGCCTTGCTCCGTGTAACCCTAGGCTCAGCGACCATTGCCGCCCTTACAGCCTCGGGCATGGTTATTCCACTTATTACAGCCGGTGCCTCCCCAGAGTTGATGGTTCTGGCAATTGGGGCAGGTAGCCTGATGTTTTCTCATGTAAACGATACGGGCTTTTGGATGTTTAAAGAATATTTTAACCTAAACTTAAAGGAAACGTTCAAAACATGGACCCTAATGGAAACAATTGTCTCTGTTTTGGGTATCATCGGTGTCCTAATCCTGAATACCATTATCAATTAGCATCTTAACGAACATGTAGTCAGCTTTGGTCTGAAAATTGCTGAATATTACGCTGTAGCATCTTAATCTCCCATGACTACAATTTACCGTTAACATGAAAGACACTTCAAAACTGATTGCAAATTTACTTACCGGGTTAGCTGTTGGGACGTTCTTAGGCGTGATACTTGCGCCCGGCAAAGGACAAAGTTCAAGAAATAAAGTCGACTTGTTTTTTACTAATCTAAGCGACACTTTTCTAGACAATGCAGAGAACCAGCTGAACTTATTAGGAAATCTTAGAGATAGCTTGAGATATACCATTAAGCAGAACCTAAACGCAAAGTCCCAGAAATCCTAAACCTTCATTTATCTTAACAGCTTCTATTTCTGGTTAATTTCAGGAGTTAACATGTTATATTTACCGAGATAACATCAACCCTTTTCTATGAATCTCTCTTTATCTAACAAACATGCTGTGGTATGCGGCAGCTCGCAAGGCTTGGGATTAGCTGCAGCCATCGAACTCGCAAGCCTTGGTGCACACTGCATCTTAATGGCTAGAAATAGCGAAAGCTTAGAGAAGGCAGTTCGTAGCTTGCCAAATGACGGAACGCAAAAACATGCCTATAAAGTTGCAGACTTCACAAATATAGATGCGGTTTATGCGGCTATCCAGGAGATTTCGGCGGAAAACAACATAGAAATACTCGTAAACAATACTGGAGGTCCAAAAGCTGGCTTGATCACAGATGCATCCTCCGAGGACTTCGTACAAGCCTTTCAGCAGCATCTAGTCAACAACCGAAACCTGGTAAACACAGTACTTCCCGGAATGAAAGCTGCAGGTTATGGCCGCATAATCAATATCATCTCGACTTCGGTAAAAACACCATTGCCAAATCTAGGTGTTTCAAACACCGTGCGCGCGGCCGTCGCTGCCTGGGCAAAATCCTTATCTAATGAGATTGGACAATTCAACATTACCGTCAACAATGTTCTTCCTGGATTAACGGCTACAGCAAGGCTTACAAGCTTAATATCCGGCACAGCAGCAAGTTTACAGCAAAGCATCCAAACGGTAGAGCAAGGAATGATAAGCTCAATTCCCATGAGACGTTTCGGAGACGCTTCAGAAATCGCAAATGTGATTGCTTTTCTCGCTTCACCAGCGGCTTCGTATGTTACAGGAGTAAGTATTCAGGTAGACGGCGGAAGAACACCAACGCTCTCTTGAGATTGAGCAAAACCTCAGGTTACCGAGCGCTCTAGTTCCTGAGCGTCTATTAACACCTTTCGCGAAACCTTTTTCTTCTTTAGGTACCTAAAGTGTAGAACACCAATTAGTAAAGCCACAATTCCCTCCGCCAAAACTGTATTTTCAACACCTATATAGTGTGATGTTGCTCCAATGATCAACCCGCCCAGCGGCTGCATGCCGAAAAAAGCCATAGCGTAGAAGCTAATTACACGGCCACGCATGTTTGGATCGACCGTAGTTTGAATTAGTGTGTTGCTTATTGTTATTTGTGACATCATTCCAAAGCCAGTAATAGCAGCGAAAAGCAAGGCGAGCCAATAAAAGGAGGTGTGAGAAAAAAGCACCAAACCACTTCCGAATACCAGCGTATTTATAGCCAATATTTTCTTTAGATTGCGCGTTGGCTTTATAGAAGCTAAGAAAA
>JAQBOT010000068.1 GCA_028287885.1 Pedobacter sp. | reverse complement strand
GTCAGTTTGGCTTTTCAAGGAAAAATAGATACGTTTTACGATGTGACGGAGGTGGTATTCAGGGAACTCAGCCCAGCACAGATCAGGTACTATATTGAACATTACAAGCCTTTCGATAAAGCCGGCTCTTATGGGGTGCAGGACTGGATCGGCATGATTGCCGTTGAAAAGATTATTGGTTCTTACACAAACGTCATGGGGCTTCCAACGGAGAAGCTCTACACAGCTTTATCTAAATATTAGCCTGACTTAATACCATTTGTCTCAATCAAATTGAAAATAAAAGATTCTTGACGTAAATGCCTTTGATTCAATTGAAAGCGAATATAAAAGCTTCTTAGTGTCGATACATTAATGTCATTAATTCTGAAAATAAAACATCCTTCTCGTTAATTCCTTTTGTTCCAGTTAAATGATTTTTCATATATTAGAAGTATGAACTCCTTTGATAAAAATAACCCCAAACTCTGGAAGTGGGCTATCTTTTATTACAACCCTAAAGATCCCGCCATTTGGGTAGAGAAAAGAATTACATACGGCTGGACGTTAAATTTCGCCCGTTATCAGTCGTATCTAATCTGTGCACTGTTTGTCCTTCTTGCTTTCGGCATGGAGATATACTTGCGCCGATAATCAGGGCTTAACGCAACCTATCTCCCTTTACTTGCATTTTTCTTTTTGTTCTGCCTTCCCGCTTTCTATAAATTGGATTGGAAACACTATTTTTGAACAAAATGTATATTATTAAAGTAAAAGGTATTGCTAAGATTCCAGACTACGTGCAACTTAGAGATGATAAGTTCACCTTGCTGGCATACTTCCGGGTAGATAGACCAGATAAATCTTTGGATAAGCTGGGCCTTACTGATAAAATACCTTATATCATGAGTATTGTAAATGATTTGCCCTTCGGACAAATAAAAAAATTAGAATTATAAGCATGGCCGCGAATTCAGTAATTAGTTTAAAAAACGTTGATGTTTATCAGCAAAAACACCTTGTTTTATCCAACGTGAATCTCAATATAGATAAAGGAGAGTTTGTGTTCTTAATTGGGCAGACAGGCTCTGGAAAAAGCAGTTTGTTGAAAATTATTTACGGTGATCTTCACATTGGTAATGGTGAAGGTACCATTGCAGGTTTCGACTTGAAAAAGCTTGCCATTCGCGACGTGCCTTATCTTAGGCGTAAACTCGGTATTGTTTTTCAAGACTTTCAATTGCTTACGGATAGAACAGTAGAGAAGAACCTGGAGTTTGTACTTAAAGCGACCGGCTGGAAAGATCAAAACCTTATTCAAGAGCGCATCAAAGATGTTCTTGAGAAAGTAGGTCTCCGTTCTAAGATTAGGAAAATGCCACACGAAATGTCAGGTGGCGAACAGCAACGGGTTGTCATTGCGCGCGCCTTGCTGAATAACCCGGAGATTATCCTTGCCGATGAGCCTACAGGAAACCTTGATCCAGATACTTCAGAAGAAATCGTCATGCTATTAAAGCAAATTAGCCAAAGTGGTACGGCAGTTTTAATGGCGACTCACGATTATCAAATTATACGTACGCTCCCTTCCCGAATCATCAAATGTGAAAGCGGAGTGGTACTTGAAGACGCAACAATCAGTTAGTATTTGCTGACATAATTTTCATTATCAGCCATTATGTTATGCAGGGTTTACTTAAATCTGCCAGCATGGCTGATATATTCTATTGGCAATAAATTTGAGTTTACCCTCAAAAATTGTATTCTACCATGTTTAGTAAGAAGAAAAAGAACGATAACGAAGATCCGAATATGGAAAATAAAACCGAAGAGCAAGCGATAACTGAAGAAACAACCCAGGGAACAGTTGAAGAATTAGCCGGAGAAAATGGCGCTTCAGAAAACAGCAATCCAGAACCTGAAGTAGAAATCTCTGCTGAAGAGAAGTTGAAACTAGAAAACGCTGCACTTAATGATAAATACCTAAGATTATTTGCTGAGTTTGACAACTATAAACGCCGTACACAAAAAGAACGTGTTGAATTGTTGCAAACAGCCGGTAAAGACATTATCGTATCGCTACTTCCTATTTTAGATGATTTCGACAGAGCAAATAAAGCTGCCGAAAATGCAACTGATGTTGCTGCAATTAAAGAAGGTGTACAATTGGTGCACAATAAATTAAAGAATCAGCTGATGCAAAAAGGCTTGAAAGATATGGAGAGTATCAATACCCCTTTCAATACCGACTTGCATGAGGCGATTACAAAAATACCTGCTCCTACGGAAGATATGAAGGGTAAGGTTATAGATGAATTAGAAAAAGGATACACTTTGAATGATAAGGTAATCAGATTCGCTAAAGTTGTAGTGGGTAGTTAATATTATGAGTAAGAGAGATTATTACGACATACTTGGTGTTTCGAAAGGTTCATCAGCAGATGAGATAAAAAAAGCTTATCGTAAGCTTGCTATTAAGCATCACCCGGATAAGAATCCGAATGATAAATCGGCGGAAGATAAGTTTAAGGAAGCAGCGGAAGCTTATGAAATATTAAGTAACCCGGAAAAGAAGCAGCGGTATGACCACTACGGCCATGCAGGTGTTGGTGGTGCATCCGGTAACGGTGGTTATGGCGGCGGCGGCATGAATATGGATGACATCTTTAGCCAGTTCGGAGACATCTTCGGTGGAGGGGGTGGCAGTCCGTTCGACAGCTTCTTCGGCGGCGGTCAACAGCAGTCACGCGGCGGAAGACGCGTTGCTAAAGGATCAAACCTAAGGATCAAAGTAAAACTCACCCTGGAAGAAATCGCCAATGGTGCAGAGAAAAAGATAAAAGTAAACAAGCAAATCACTTGTAAAACTTGTGATGGAACAGGTGCTAAAGATCGTTCTTCAGTAAGTACTTGCAGTACTTGTGGTGGAAGTGGAGCTGTTAGGCGGGTTACCAACACAATTTTAGGTCAGATGCAAACGTCATCTACTTGCCCTACATGTAATGGTAGCGGAAGTCAGATCACTGCTAAATGTAATTCATGCCATGGTGAAGGTACCGTTCGCGGTGAGGAAACCATCAGCATAAACATCCCTGCTGGTGTTAGCGATGGTATGCAATTGAGCATGAGCGGAAAGGGAAATGCAGCGCCAAATGGTGGTGTTCCTGGTGATTTGATCATCTTGATTGAAGAAATACCTCACGAGACGCTTAAACGCGAAGGAAATAACATCGTTTATGACCTTCATGTAAGTATTGTTGATGCAGCATTGGGTTATAGTGCGGAAGTTCCGACGATTGATGGCAAGGCAAAGATTAAAATTGATCCAGGTACTCAAAGTGGCAAGTTGTTGCGCTTAAAAGGTAAGGGAATTCCTGAAATCAATTCTTACAATAGAGGAGATGAGATTATCCACGTCAACATTTGGACGCCAAAAGCGTTAAGCAATGAATAAAGAGACATCTTAGAGAAACTAAGAGAGTCTCCGAACTTTAAACCTCAACCCGGTAAAAATGATAAGAGCTTCTTCGAGAAGATGAAAGAATACTTTGAATAATAATTATTTTTTTTTTAAATGAGAAAAGCCAGGTAACTGGCTTTTTTTTATGCCCTAAATTTCTCATTTAACTTTATGCACTAAGTTTGTTAAGGGGAGTTCAGTCATGTATTTTACCGATTCCATGGGGAGTTTAATTTGATACTGAGGTTTCTTTTAACCTATGACTTCTCTATTAAGGGGAGTTCAGTCATGTATTTTACCGTTTCCGCCGGGGGGGTTACTTGATCCTCAGATTAGTTGTTCGATGAAGGTGCAAATCAGAAGTTCCCAATAGGATATTCGTTTCTATAATTATAAATGCTTGTATTACAATGTGGTTTTAATATTCGGCAAGTCGGTGTAAAACATAAATATCGCTGCAGCTGTTTTTTTCCAAGCGATGCTTTTGAGAATTGGAAGCTAAATTACTTTTAATCTAAGTAGATGGAATGGAGAATTGGTTGTTCAGGATTTTTGTACAGGGAATGGAAGGAGATATTTTATCCAAAGGGTCTTGCCGCAAAAAACTGGTTCCAATACTATTGTGAACACTACAACACCATTGAGATTAACTCCAGCTTTTACAAACTGCCAACGATTGCAGCCTTAAAAGCCTGGTATGATAAGAGCCCACAAGACTTCCTTTTCACCATAAAGGCTCCTCGTGGAATCACCCATTTTAAAAAGTTCAATGATATACAACCCGTTGTTAATGATTTTTACTCCCTAATAGAGGAGGGACTTGGCGATAAGTTGGGCTGCATCCTATTTCAGCTGCCACCAAGCTATTCTTACACTGAAGAACGGTTATACAATATTCTGAACCACTTGAACCCAAATTACCAAAATGTACTTGAGTTTAGACATGCGAGCTGGTGGAATGAACATGCAATTCGCGAGTTATCTTTGCAAAACATCACCTTCAGTGGTATCAGCTATCCTTCAGCTCTGCCGGATGATCTGATCCAAAACACAGAGGTCGTTTATTACCGCTTCCATGGTCGGCCGGTTCTATATAAGTCATTGTACGAGCAAACGGAAATTGAAGACTTCGTGAAGCAGTTTGACGAACCTGCGAAACGGGTATTTGTGTATTTCAATAATACTTGGGGAACTTCTGCTTTAACCAATTCGAAGCAGTTGATGGAGCTGGTAAATTCAGAAAATACCCAGGGCATTAAACTTCTCTGAGTTTAGAGGCAGTGTGAAATTATATTAATAATCATGCTGCTCATGAGGGGTCTGCAACAATCATTCACATTCCGCTAAAAATATTTACTGGTTGTAGGTGTAACATTTCGTTGGTTCTCGTGACTAACGTTCTATAACCTAATCTTTAAAGATGCTCAGCGTAAAGAATATTGTAAAGCAATATGCCAATCACCGTGCTTTAAACGACGTTAGTCTCGAAGTAGAAAGAGGCAAAATCTTCGGCCTCCTTGGTCCAAACGGTGCCGGCAAAACCTCTCTCATTAGAATAATCACACAAATCACAGCACCAGATAGCGGCGAAGTCACCATCAACGGTCAGCGTTTGAATGTGGATCACATTTCTCAGATTGGCTATCTGCCAGAAGAACGCGGCTTGTACAAAAAGATGGAAATTGGCGAGCAGGTGATGTATCTGGCCAGACTGAAAGGCCTGTCTTCTCAGGAAGCGACCAAACGCTTAAAGTATTGGTTTGAAAAGCTTGAAATGCAAACCTGGTGGAATAAGAAGGTAGAAGATTTAAGTAAAGGTATGCAGCAAAAAGTGCAGTTTGTGGCTACTGTGCTGCATAAACCGGAACTTATTATCCTTGATGAGCCCTTTTCGGGCTTTGATCCCGTAAATGCTGATATCATCAAGAATGAGATCCTTGAACTTAATAAACAAGGCGCAACCTTCATTTTTTCTACGCACCGAATGGAGTCTGTAGAGGAATTATGCGATAATATCGCCTTGATCCATAAGTCAAAGAAAATATTGGATGGCTCCGTAACAGACATCAAGTCCACCTACCGCAACAATACGTATTGGCTGGAGTACGATGGAGAATATGATCCTGGGAATGCAACTTCTATATTTGACGTCCTGGAACTTAAGAAAGTACTAGGTAAGACGATCATAAAAGTACAATTGCGACCTCAGCAAACCGCCAATCAGGTGTTAATGGCACTATTACCGCATGTAGCCATCACGCGCCTTGACGAAGTCATCCCAACAATGAACGATATATTTATAGATAAGGTTAAAAACGTAAGCTAAGTGCCATGAATAAAATATTACTTATTATTGAGAGAGAGTACCTCTCCAGGGTTAAGAAGAAGTCTTTTATTATCATGACACTTTTAGCTCCAATCATTATTGCCGGATTTTATGGCTTAATCATTTATTTTTCTATCCAGGGAGTTAATGGGACATTCACCAAGATAGCAGTAGTTAATGAAAATAAGACGCTTACTGAAAAACTTGTGCCTACAAAGAATACCGGTTATGTCTATGTAAATACGCCTTTGACTCAACTCAAATCATCCTTAAAGAAAACAAACTACGACTATATACTATATATTCCCGACTTCAAGCTCGACAATCCCACCGGAATTCAGGTTTTAGGATCAAAGCAGGCGGGTTTATCATTAAGCAGTCGCATTTCTGATGATATTGAAGAGTTAATCAGAAATCAGAAGCTCAAACAATCTGGAATCTCACAAGCGGACCTGGAAAAACTAAAATCATCCGTTGATATTAGCGTTAAAAAGATCGGAGAGGGCGGGACAGACGAAGATTCAAGTGCCGGAGCAAGTACCATCATCGCCTATGTAGCAGGTATCCTCATGTTTATGTTCATCATGCTGTACGGAATTCAGGTAATGCGCGGCGTAATTGAAGAAAAAACCAGCCGGATTATAGAAGTCATCATCTCCTCAGTAAAGCCTTTTCAACTGATGATGGGCAAGATCATTGGGATAGCATTGGTGGGGCTTACACAATTTATTCTATGGATCTTGCTTACCACAACGATCTCTGCAGTAGCAGTTAAGGTCTTTGTATCTGAAAAAGACCTCAAACAGAACGAAATGGTTCAGGTAGGTGCTAAGAAAGCATCGCAGGTGGCTTCAAGCACATCCGGACCTATGGCCGGTATTCAAAAAAGTCTGACTAACCTCCCGGTTGGTAAGATTGTAGTCGTATTTCTTTTCTTTTTTATTGGCGGATACCTCTTCTACAGCGCCTTATATGCCGCAATTGGCTCCGCTGTGGACTCAGAAACGGAAACCCAGCAGTTTATGATGCCCGTCATGATGCCACTGTTTCTTGGCTATGCCTTGTCGCTAAGCGTTGTAACCAACGACCCTTACGGAAACATTGCCTTCTGGTTGTCTATGATCCCATTTACTTCACCAATCGCCATGATGGTGCGCTTGCCATACGGTGTGCCCGATTGGCAGCTTGCTTTATCTATGGGTCTGCTGGTTGTAGGCTTTATTGGCACGGTTTGGGTAGCGTCTAAAATATACCGTGTCGGAATTTTAATGTACGGTAAGAAAACCAGTTTGAAAGAGATGGTTAAGTGGTTTACCTATAAGAATTAAGAATGACAGCTGCAGTTATTGATCTAGGCACGAATACATTTCACTTGATTATCGCTGATCTTGCCGATAACATCGTTAACGTTATTTACAAGACAGATGTCCCGGCTAGACTTGGCGAGGGGCGCTTAAACGAAAACATTATAATACCAGAAGCCTTTGAAAGAGGGCTTTTGACTTTAGAGGCCTTTGCCAAGACCATTCAGGAACACAAAGCAGATATTGTGAAAGCAACCGCGACCTCTGCTGTTCGAAGTGCTTCAAACGGCATGGATTTCGTTAATGCTGCAAAGGAAAGAACAGGAATAGATATTGAAGTTATATCTGGCGATCGGGAAGCGGAGTACATCTTTAAGGGTGTGCAGGCCACAGGGATGATCAATGATACTTCTCTCGTGATGGATATAGGTGGCGGAAGCACAGAGTTTATCCTTTGCAGACCGGATGAACTGATCTGGAAAAAGAGTTATGATATCGGTGCAGCCCGGTTAATGCAAGCCTACTTTAAATCAGACCCCCTAAGCCTTTCGGATAAGCGGTCAATCATAGCTCACTTTGAGCATACCATTTCCGACCTGATTGCAATCTGCCAGATACATAAACCACAAACGCTCATCGGCTCTGCCGGTGCATTTGAAAGCTTTGCTACCTTGCTGATGGTCAAGGAAGCTCAAGATAAGCTGAGCTCGGCTCCCTTGGATGTTGAAGGCTACAAGGAGCTTGCAGAGCGGCTCATTACATCGACGCACCAGGAAAGAGTTGAAATGGAAGGATTGATCCCCCTCAGGGTAGATATGATCGTAATTGCCGCAGTACTCGTCAATTATGTTATGGACAATACAAAAATAGAAAACTTAAGCCTATCAACCTTTGACCTAAAAATGGGGGTATTGTATTCTTTAATTTCTTAAATTCGTGTAAACATAAGATCATGGGAATCATTCAATCATTACGGAACAAAACAAAGGAAGAGGGGATCGAAGAAGGTGAAGAAAAGGGCCGGGAAGAAGAGAAGACAATCCTGGTTAAAAGCCTAATCACACAGCTTGGCCTGTCGGATGGACAAGCATCTGAAATTGCCAAAGTGTCTTTGTCTTTCGTGCAAGAAGTACGGGCTAACCTAAGTAATAAATAAGAATTAAGAAGCCCGAAACGAGGCTGATGTATGTAAAGACTAGGCGCATATATTCCAAGCGCTGCCGGTTATATGGCAATAACTTGTCGTATGTTATGAATAACCTTGTGTCTATTTGCCGAATACTAGGCGGTTAATGGCTCAAGTTTAGTAAGCCACTACAAGCTCTTTAAAAACACGATTGTATTTACGTTATCCGCATAATCCCATAAGCGTGGACTTTGACTTTGTCCGAAACCCAGTTGTGGTGACTCAAGATCCAATGGTGTTTCAGCAACTACACACTGGATATTCTCTTTTTGTGCATTCAAACTTGCCTTAACGTCCGCAAGATCTTTATAGCGTTCGTAGAACGTCACTGCAAGCGGTGAAGATAGGCCAGTGTCTTCTTTCAACAACAAGAAGCCATTATCGAAATGTTTAACGGCATTCACCAGGTAAATAGACTTGTTATAATCGTAGTTGTTGTTGAATTTAAAGTGGTTTATTATAGGCTGGAATTCTTCGATGGGCTCAAAGAAGTTCTTAATGTCATAATCTTCCGGAATGAAGATCTTCGAGACATTTCTGCAGCCCAAACCAAAGTAGTCGAAGATATCATGTCCCAATAGCCTCATATACTCAAAAGACTCCTCTCCGGTAAGGACTGCTACACTGTTTCTATTCTTACGAATGATGTTAGGCACTTTTCCAAAGTAATAATCGAAGTACCGTGACGAATTGTTGCTTCCCGTCGCGATAATTGCGTCAAAATCTTTTAAACGTTCGGTATATTCTATATGACTTGCAAATGCAGGTTCAAATATGACAAGCTGGTTCAATAAAGCGGGAAGTAACTTGTCATCCGAAGATGAAAGCTTAATCAGAGCAATGTTGCCGGTGGCCAGTACCGATAAGACATCATGAAAGCCTACCAAAGGGATGTTGCCAGCCAAAATCAATCCAACCTTTTTTGGTGTTTGTGAAATGACAATAGTTTCAAACCATTCTTCTAGATCGGTGTTATTCAGCATATTGCTAAGAGAAAGAACCGCGCGTTGTACCTCTTCAAGAGTAAACCAAGCGTTATAGTTGCTTGATTGTTCCATTAGGTTGCTGAAGTCGGCACCTGGCTCAGTCATAAAGGCGCTTAATTGATTGAAAGCAATAATAATTTTTTCAGCGCTAAGGAATGGCATATCTAAAGTAATTTAAAAGTAGATTGTTATATTTGCATGCAAAGTTAACCTTAGCAATAGATTTAAAAGAAGACATGGCTATTAAAATAACAGATGAGTGTATAAATTGCGGAGCATGTGAGCCTGAATGCCCTAACAATGCCATTTATGATGCAGGTTCTGCCTGGAGATTTTCTGATGGCACAAATTTAAAGGGTATTATAGACTTTGGTGATCAACAAATTGATGCGGAAGCCGTTCAGGATGCTGTTTCTGATGAGGTGTATTATATAGTTTCAGATAAGTGTACAGAATGCAAGGGATTCCATGACGAGCCGCAGTGTGCTGCAGTTTGTCCGGTTGACTGCTGTGTAGACGATGAAGATGTGCGTGAAACTGAAGAAGAATTATTAGAGAAAAAGGCCTGGTTGCACCAGGAATTGTAATTCTCTTACAAATAATAAGACAAGGCCGGTATCATTTAACATGATATCGGCCTTGTCTTATTTAAATCTTAAGCGCATATTGCTTGTTTAAGTTATGTTTCAAGCATGTATTGCTTAATTAAGTTATGTCCCAAGCGCGTATTGCCCGTTCTGGTTTTGGCTCAAGCACACTTTTTTTGTTCAGGTTTTGGCTCAAGCACATAATGATCCTTCAAGCACATTTAGGAGATCTTTCGCCTTCAATAAGGGATTATACTAAACTTCAGCGCGGTTAGGTACTATCAAGACCGGACAAGCCGACTTCCTGGCTACATGTTCTGCCACACTGCCCATCAGAAAATGATACAGCCCCGTGTGGCCATACGTGCCAATAACAATCAGGTTAGCGCCCCATTCTGCAGCTTCATGAATTATCCCGTGCGCAGCACTATCCATTACACTTAGGTACGTAGTTCTGACGCCCATACTATACTTTGTCTCCATCTCCTGCAGGAGCATATGGCTGTTTTCTTCTGTATTGTCGTATGTTTCCAGGAATACTGGAGCAAGAGTCATATCCGGGTTGATATTGGCAGGCACAGGTTCAATAACGTTCACTAAAGCAACTTCAGCATCAAACGTTTTCGCTACTTCGTAGCCGACTTTTGCGGCTTTTTCAGCACTCGTACTGTTGTCAACCGCTATTAGGATTTTCTTTAAATTCATAACTGGTAGGGGGCTTAGATAGGTAAACAGAGGTTGTTGTAAATATAAAAATAAACAATTTACTCAATAAATTTCTTACATATGCATTAAAATCATTCAGTTGATTAATTTAAGGCATCAGTAAATATGGAAGTAACACATGCAATTTGCCGGGTTTCGATAGCCCCACTTCGGTCAGAAGCGTCAGATCGTGCCGAGATTGTTTCACAACTGCTGTTTGGCGATTACGTCCAAGTCCTCCAAAAGACAGAAAAGTGGTTTCGGGTGCAAACTGCATTTGATGAATACCAAGGTTGGGTAGACTTCAAGCAATTGGCCGTTATTTCCGAAGCAGAATATCAAATGGCCAGCACCGATTACCTGGTGCCAGCAGCAGTCCACAGTACACTAAAAGCCGCCGATGGAACAAACTATTACCTGGCTACAGGAAGCAGTCTTCCTCTCTTTTCAGACGGCAACTGTTACCTGGGCAAAGAACGTTTTGAAGTAAACTTTTTGCCGGCTAAGGTCAACTACACGCGTCCAGAAGGCGACATTCTGCAGCAGGCCTTATTTTTCTTAAATGCTCCTTATCTCTGGGGTGGACGCACGCTTTTCGGAATAGATTGTTCTGGATTAGTGCAGATCGTATTTAAAATGGCCGGTATAAAGCTTAAAAGAGACGCTTCTCAGCAGGCATTAGAAGGTACTACGGTGGACTTTCTCGCCGCTGCACAGCCTGGTGACGTGGCATTTTTCGATAACGACGAAGGACGAATAACGCATGTGGGGATCCTATTAAGCAACAAAGAAATCATTCACGCCTCTGGTAAAGTGAGAATCGATCCCATTGATGATCAGGGAATCTTCAACAAAGAGCTTAAGCGTTATACCCACAATCTCAGAATTATCAAACGCTTCCTTTAAGACTGTTATTTGCAGCGTTTAAAGCATTATTTAATTAAACAAGTATTTCAAACCAACATTCAAACGCTCCATTACGAGTCCATAATTAACAAAATTACTCATTTGGGCTTTAAACATGTAATTGCCAAAAAACTCTATCCTTTTATTTATAACAATGCCGCCACCTGCCTGTGGAGCATAGTAGAAACTGCTTAACTCCACCTTTTCTTTTTGTATCAGCAATTCCGTCGTGTTCCTCCATTTAATTGTCGTTACATTGTTGTTATACTTTGAAAAATTCAAAGCAGCTCCAACCTCAACAAACACTTTGATAGGCTTGGTATTAAATACATTCCAGATCACTTGGGGCGTAAGGATGAGACCATAAGAATCAAAAGCATGCTCCTTATAATCGATGGTTGGGTCCGTATTCGGTGCATAAATATCGCTTTTAGCCGAAGTGAAAGAAAG
>JAQBOT010000045.1 GCA_028287885.1 Pedobacter sp. | reverse complement strand
AATCTAGAGGAACGTGTAGCTAATATGCCTTTTATTTTGGATGCCTTCATGTCAAAAACCTTCAATCAATCTCAATTGAAAGAAGCGATACTTAATGTTTTTAAAAAATATGATACAGCAGGAAATTAAAACAGAACACTTTGTGTCTAATCATTTGATTTCTGTCGTATTGTGCAGCAGCACTTTCTCAGATGAACTTTACCCTGATTTAGCATCTGCATTTAAGGTGCACCGGTATTCGGATTTGGAAGGGATGAAGGACTTTTTACGGGAACAATCATTGTTTTCTTTACCAGATGTTATTTTACTTGAGGTTGATGAGGAGCTTGCATGTTTTGACTTTGTAGACAAATTAAAACACCATCCTTTGTTCAAAGGGCTTGTCGTTATACTGCTCGGAGGAACTAAGGATCCAAAGGTTCGTTCGCTTGCGATGAAATCTAAGGTTAATGACTTGTATATCGCTCCATTTCCAATCAGGGACCTGCAAGAAAGAATTGAGTTCCTGGTGAAGTTTAAGTTGATTAAGCCTCAGCTAATTGATCTGTCTCAAGTTGATTTAAAATATAAGACACCTTTACCAAAAAGGGTTTTTGATGTTGTAACTTCCTCTATTGCCATTCTTCTTATCTCTCCATTATTGCTCGTTGTAGCACTGATAATAAAGATGGATTCTCCCGGGTCTGTTATCTTTAGAAGCAAGCGGGTAGGTGCTGGATATCGGATCTTCGACTTTTATAAGTTTAGGTCGATGCGCGTTGGGGCTAGTGAGGAACTTATTCAATTAAGTAATTTAAACCAATATGACCAATCTGAAAATGGTGCATCTACATTTCTTAAATTAAAGAATGATCCAAGGACTACGAAATTCGGCAGGTTTATAAGAAAGTTTAGTATCGATGAGCTTCCACAATTGTTCAACGTGTTAAAAGGAGATATGTCCCTGGTTGGAAACCGCCCATTGCCCTTGTACGAGGCTGAAATGCTTACTTCAAATGAATGGGCAATGAGATTTTTGGGTCCGGCAGGATTAACAGGCTTGTGGCAGGTTAGTAGGAGGGGTAAAGCAGACATGTCTGAACGTGAGCGAAAGAAGCTGGATAATTTTTATGCTAAGAACAGTTCGTTCTGGCTTGATCTTAAAATATTATTGAACACGATACCGGCCATTGTACAAAAAGAAAAAGTATAACCTTATAAACAAAGAAAGCCTTAACATTTAGCTTTCTCTGTTTTAAAAGATGTTGTTTTAGTCTTTGTAGTTGACGTCATTAATAGCTTTATTATTGATCGTTTTCACAGTTTAGGCGGGTTAGATTAACGCCATTAACAATGATGTCAAACTCTGTGCGCCTGTTTAGCTGTTGATTGTCTTCTGAACATGGAACACCCTCATAACATCTGTTTACCAGTCTCGTTTTGCCATAGTACTCGATTGCAATCCTCGATGGTGATATTCCTTTTGATACGAGATAAGCTTTTGCAGACTCACCTCTACGTAGAGACAGCAAACGGTTGTACTTCTCTGTAGCGCGACTGTCGGTGTGACTGGATGTTATTATTGTAATTTCCGGATGTCCATTTAGTAGATGAGCCAACTCGTCCAAGGCCGGCCTAGCGTTGGCTCTTATCTCTGATCTGTCCAGATCATAATAGATGTTTTTTACTTTAAAAACCTTTTTTAATGAGTCACAATGATCGAAAACATACTGCTGGGCAGTTTCAGTTCGCTGGAGAAAAATGTCGTGATTCAAGGTTGAGTCGCGATCAATACCGACAGAACTTACGAAGCTTAACTTCTTTACATAGCCAATCTTCTCGGCGGTAAGTTCATATTCCAAGTCCTTCGGTAAAACGCTTTGGTACTTCCCACTTGAATCAGTTCTTAGCGTATCTGCGCCATTCAAATGACGCATAACAATTCTACTGTTCCGTAACGGGATTTTTGTCGTAGCGTCAAATACGATTCCTTTTAAGAGTATTAAGTTGGTACTCCTGTTGAACGCAAATATATCATCAGTTCCCTTGCGATTTGAACTAAAGTACCCGCCTTTACCATCATCACCAATGATCAAACCGAAATCGTCGGTTGAAGAATTAATGGGCGCGCCCATATTCCTGGGCATGGAGGTGGGTTTCATCTCTTTAAGCGGTACTTCAAATATATCCAAGCCGCCTAGACCAGCATGTCCAGTGGATGCGAAATATAAGTTCCCTAAATTGTCTAAGTAGGGAAACAGCTCATTTCCCTCGGTATTAATCTTTTTACCCAAATTCACAGGCCGTGTCCATGGGCCTTTACCAGAACGGACAGAAAAATATAGGTCTGTACCTCCATAGCCGCCAGGCATGTCAGAGGCAAATATCAAGATATTTCCTTCTTTATTAAGGGCTGGGTGCCCTGCAGAGTATTCATTGCTGTTGTACGGAAACTCAGTAATGTGTTTTAAGTTATGGCCATCTGCGGTATACAATTTCAATTTTATAATCCCGTCCGTACTCTTTTGGGTTTGACCTTTGATATAGTTATTTCTGGTAAACATAATTGAACCATCAGGAAAGACGGCTGCAGAACTGTTGTGGTACTTACTATTTACGTTACCACTTAAAAGCTTGGTGAATGTTGCAGTGCTGATGAAAGAAGCGGGATCTAAGTATGGTGTGCCGGCAACAGACTGTCCCAAGGTTCTGGTGTCGTTACTTGTAGGGGCGGTGTCATCGTCATTGATTTTGCTCTTTTTATTCAGCATTTCAGCAGAATGTTCAATTACTGAATCGGGGTTAATAGATTTGATACTTGTCAAGTTATTAACAATGAACAAGTTTGTAAAGGGTGTATTATCCCATTCAAAGATGTGCTTGATGTATTTACCCGGCTGGCGATTGCTGCTAAAGATTAAACCCCTATTATAATATACAGGGGAGTACTCAGAACCCAGGGTGTTCAGATTGGTGTATCCGATCTTCCAAAATCCACTGTCTTTTTCAAAAATACTTCTTTTCGTTCTCGCAAAGTTCTTAGCGCGCTGATCGGTAGGGATGAGGTCAAGGTATTTTCTGTACCAATTTTCAGATCTTTCGTACTGCTGATCAATTGCGAGTTGTTCTGCATAATTTAAAGCCCATTCTGGCTTTACATTTCGTTGTTCGCTAAGTTGTTCATACCATTTTAATGCTTCTGAATAATTGTTAGTCATCTTATAACTGTAGGCGAGCATTTCTTTAGCAGTAAGGTTGCTTGTGTCCACTGCAATTATCTTAGTTAGCCGATTAATAGCTGGAACATATTTAAATGCTTTGAATTCCTCTGTGGCTTTTTTGATTTCTTCCTCATCTCTATAGTTTGTTTGCCCGCAAACCAGAGATAAGTTGAAGACTAAGGCAAGAACACATAAGCAAAGGGTCTTATTCCTGATCAATTTCATAAGTCAGCAATTAAAAATATCTTGGTGAAATTATTTTACCGCGTTCGAATCCGAACTCGTACCGTAACATGATCTCATGGCTACCTGAATTGAAATTTTGCAATCTGGTAACGCCTCTGTCGTAACTGTATCCAATTCTGATCTGGGGAGTAGCCTGAATTTCCAGTAAGCCAGCTATGTCTGCGCTTGTTCTGTACTGAGCACCGATTCCAATAACATCTTTGATCCATAACGTTCCGTTTATATCACCCTGTATTGGTGCCCCATGAACATACTTGAGTAGGAATGATGGCTTTAGGTAAAGGTCTTCGGCAACAGGAAAAACATATCCAGAGGAAAGAAAAACATGTAAAGTCTGTTTTCCGGCAAGACGATCTCCGTTCGCATTAGGTGTAGAGAGCCTATTTGGTACCAGATCTTGTGCAGATAACCCCACATAGAACCTATCCGAATTGTAGTATGCTCCGGTTCCGAAGTTGAAAAGTGTTTTATTTACGTTGTATGCAAATGCCGGGTCGTAAGAACTCTCCGAGCCTAAGGCAACACTTGTAAGGTCAGCACGATATTGACTAACATTACCTTGCATGCCGAAGCTTAAACTACCTTCATCTAATCTGATCCTATAAGCGAGGCTTACTGCTGCAGCATTTGTCTGTGTTACACCAAGCTTATCCGTGAGGAGTTGTAAACCAATGCCAAACCGCTTGTCCATAATCGGGGCGTCGATCGTAAACGTACCGGTTTTTGGGGCACCTTCAATACCTGTCCATTGGCTTCTAACAAGAGCAGTGGCCGACACCACATTCCGGCTTCCTGCATATGCCGGGTTTATAGCCAGAGTATTGAACATATATTGGGTAAACATCGGATCTTGCTGTGCCAACACGGATTTGCATGCCAACAGCATTATTAAGATCAGAAGTATTTTATTTAGTTTGTTCATTATTTGTTGATGGTTATATATCCAACATATTTTTCTTTGTTGTTAACAACTACAACATAATAATAAGTACCTACCGGCACGTCATCGCCAACATGGATACCCTCGGTGCTCTTGCCATTCCAGTTGTTCTTATAATCTGTAGAGCGATAAATTCGGTTTCCCCACCTGTTATAAACTTCAAGAAGGATCTGTCTTCCATTTGCGTTTTCAATTACAAAGTTATCGTGTATTCCGTCGTTGTTGGGGGAGAAGCCTTTTGGAATAAATAGTGGATTTTTGATCAGCTTTGCTGGTGTTGGAACGCTTGGGGTAATATCCCCGGTAACCAGGGGATCTGGATTTACACCGTTTGTTGAGGTGTCCGATACTAGTGAACCATCAGTAGCAGAAAGGCCTTGAACGTAACCGTTGTTATTAAAAACCCCATCCTGTTCTGTCAGCACCACATTTAACTCTAGTGTCACTGTTTCTTTCGACTTAGCCGGGAGGTTACTTGTATTCAGCAGAAGCTCCTTGACGGTCTTTACATCGTAGTTTGGATTTGTAGAAAGAGTCCCCGAAGCATTAAGCCTGTTAACGGTAAGAACACACTTGGGAAAGGTTAAAGCAAGGTCATCTGTTAGTGTCAACTGCCGAACAGCGATGTCTCCATTATGTA
>JAQBOT010000038.1 GCA_028287885.1 Pedobacter sp. | reverse complement strand
TGCAGGTGAATACGATCGCAATAAAAATTTGTATTATGGATATCCTCATTGCCGTTAGCATTAAAGCATTTAATCGCCTTTTTTTCAAACCTTTAAAAGTTTTGTTCGTTAATGTGAAAGTTTCGTACAGAATGAATTTTACTGGCAACGTTCCCCAACGTTGCCAGCATTTTTAATTAAACCTGAATGTAAATTTAAGTGCTCATAGGCGTTGGTTTTTAGGTTAAGTGCTAGTGATTTTTTACTATTATAATTTGTGTTCCTTCAATATGATATTGGGCATCGATCGATTGGCACAAGAAATCAAGCTTGCTATACAAGTTCAGCGAAGAGAGATCACCCGTAAAAGTGATGGCTTTTAAGTCATCAGATTTCAGAATGATGTGAATTCCATAAGTATCCATAAGACTGGCTACAACGTCTTTTACAAGTGCATCGCTAAACGGTGACGACGAAGTGGGCGAACTTTTATGAATCTTAACAACAGGAACCGGATTATCGGCAAGCGTAGTACTAAATCCTTTCTTGGAGACATTGTAAATTGCTTTTTCATTTGGAATTAGCGTTACAGCCGTCGGCTTTACGAAAAGCTCTGGAACCATGATTGCACCTGTTTCGCGGTTTGGCGTTACACGAACCTTACCGGTTTTAACGGTCACTTCCGTTTCATTGGTGCCTGGATTTAGCCTGATACTGAAGCTTGTTCCAAGTACCCGGGTAACAATTTGTTTGTTGTAAACGAGAAAAGGTCTTTTTGGGTTCTTGCTAATCAGGAAAAATCCATTTCCATCCAAAGACACTTCCCTTAAAGAATCTTTAAAGTGCTCAGGAAAAGTTAGGCGTGCCATAGGTTCCAACGTTACCTTACTCCCGTCTTCCAAAGTGATCGATTTTGGACTATGCCCTCCGTTATAAAATGTTTTAAGTATAGGCGCATTTTTGCTGAGGAAGACAGCATTCCTGTCCTTAACCGCATTTCTGTTTAATATCAACAGGATCATAGCAAAGCTGATCATCGCCGCTATTCCAAGTACCTTCTTGAAATTCCAATAACCTTTGCCGTTGCTAACACTGAGAATCGAGTCTTCTTCAGAATTCCGCAAGTTGATCTTGTCCCAAAGCTTTTGCTCAAGAGATGAAAGCTCTCCAGGTTCCAAAACGCAATCTTCCGAATCGAGCAGTCCATACCACTTCTCTACGATCTGCTTTTCCGCTGGCGTGCAAAGTCCACTTTCGTATTTTTCGAGTAAGTTTTGGAAAGTTTCCCTGCTCATTGATAGCCGCTTTTATATACATGTCAACTAAATGGCAGGCATCCCTAAGAAACTTTACAATTTCTTTACAATAAGGTTATACTAAGAAAAAGTAGAAGTAAAAGGTATTCCCTAAGATGAAAACGCATTGTTTTCAGGGATTGTGTAATGTGGTATTCAACGGTTTTTTCAGAGATATTCATCGCTTTGGAGATGTCTTTCACAGAATAGTTGTTGATGCGGCTCAACTTAAAGACTTCTGCGGTTTTTTTCGGCAGCAGATCAATGCCTTTGTTCAAGGCATCAGCGAGGTCATGCAACAGGATCAGGTGATCGCAGCTTTCATTCTCCGGCTTGGACTTCAGCATATGGACTTGATACTTTTCCTGTACAATCTGGGATCTGAAGTAGTTGATAATTGCAAATTTTAACGAACCAAAAAGATATCCACCCAAGCTATTGATAGCAAGGTTCTCCCGACGTTTCCATAGGTCTACAAAAAGATTTTGAGTCAACTCTTCGGCAATCTCTTTATTATGTAGCTTTTTAAAGGCCACATGGTAGACTTGTTTCCAATATCTAAGGTAAATTTCTTTATAAGCATCCGAATCGCTATCCTTATAAAGGGCGAGGAGAGCATCGTCTGAGAGATTACGATAGTTCATTTTGGAATTTGCTTTTAACAAATTTAAAAATATATTCGATTTGTTCTCTTCTTAACTGATATATTTATAACAATATACTACAATCGATACAATGCTGGAAAAATTTAGGATTATGTTAGCTTTTTAAATTGCACATAGAAGGCACTCCCATTTTCACCGTTGCTTTCAACCCATATTTTACCTTCATGTTTCTCCATGATCTTTTTTACAATAGAAAGTCCTACGCCAGAGCCCTCGAAGTCGCTGACTTTCCCAGAACGGGAGAACAAATCAAAAATCTTTGCTTGATCGGCATGATCAATGCCGATGCCGTTGTCCGTTACAACATACTGTATTGCGTAGCCAAGATCCTGTGCACAAACATCGACCCTCGGGTTTTCAGATTTTCCGGAATATTTAACGGCGTTACCGAGCAGGTTTGAAAAAACCTGCTGCACCATCGTCTGATCCCCATGTATTTCCTCTACATGCCCGATATTGATCTGCAAATGATCTTGATGACTTGATATCATCAGCTCAAGACGAAGTTCGTCCAACAAGGCATGCATATTTACCGTGTTCCAGTTCGTAACAGACTGACCAACCTGCGAATAATTAAGCACCTCAGTGATCATGTTTTGCATTCTATCTGCAGCATTCAATATTCGTCCTACCATATGTTTCGCATCTGGTTCCAGGTCAAACTTTCTTGGAAGAAGTTGTGCATAGCTCTTTATTGAAGCGAGTGGGTTTTTGAGATCATGCGAAATGGTGTAACTGAATGCATCCAATTCATCGTAGGCAACCTTTAACCTTTCATTTAGGAGGCGGAGCTCTGAGGCTTTACGGCTTATCGCATAAGAAATTCCCTCTCTCAGCTGTATTACAGATTCCAAATCTTCATCTCTCCAGGCTTCAGCAGTATGCTCTACAGTTTGCAACCAGGTAGCAAATGACTTACGCGGAGATATCCCAAGTGTACCTTCGGAACTCAACTCCACCGGTTTGTTCGGGTTCCCTGCCCATCTTACGGTGCTGATCACCTCGGGCCGGAACCACAATAAATATTCGTTCAGCTCTTTAGTTAACCTGCAGGCAAGTAGGCCGCTCGCTTTTTCCGCAAACTTTGATGCAGATGGAAAACGAGCCGATAAATTGCTTATTTGAAGAGGCTCTTCCTGATTCTGATCATCTAGCCAGAGTTTCAATTCTTTAATAAATGCAAGTGGTGGCGTATCACCCAAAAGGTAGTACTGGTTCTCAAAAATAAGCACGGCACCTGTAGCTTCAACCGCATCCGCCAGGGTAGTATCGTGATTCAGCAGTGCCTCCACAATACTCGTATCGCGAAGAAGCTGTTTGTTAAGTGCATCCACAGCAGCGCTAAACTTTCCAGACTTGTTTTTCGTTTCTTCCAGTATGCGGAAGCTTAAAGCGGATGAAAGAACTTGTCCGATGAGCTTAGCCGCATCTCGCTGCCTGTAATTGATAAACCTGGGTGTATAATTATGGCAGGCTACCAAACCCCAAAGCTCATTCTGGTGTAAAAGCGAAAGACTAAAACTAGAGGCGACGCCCATGTTTTTTAAATACTGTATATGAACAGGCGATACTGCCCGAAGACCTGAATTAGTCAGATCCAAGGTTGATTCTGCATCTCCATAACAAACCAGTGCTGCCGGCTCTGTTGTAACATCAGCAATCAAACGCGTTAAATTCACTTTATAGAGTTCACGTGCTTGCCTTGGGATGTCTGAAGCCGGATAGTGTAAGCCAAAAAAAGGGTCGAGACCTGGCTCGCTCACTTCTGAGACGACTTCCCCATGACCATCCTCATGAAATTTGTAAATCATGACCCGGTCGTATCCAATAATTCTTTTTACCTGTTCGGCCGAATTGGCAAGCAGCCGGTTTAGGTTGGTGTCTGCAAGCATCTCCGAAAGGGAGCTGCCGATTATTCGTCTGATATCGGAATCCAGGCTAGAAATTTCTGGCTCAAAATCCAACAAAAAATAGTCATCTGAGGCGGAGAGAATTACATTGAATAGCTTCCCACTTATTTTTAGGGGATAAGAGTTAAATGGTTCAAGGCCTTCGACAGTTTGGGATAACTTAACCAATTGAATTAGAAGATCGCCCGAATCAGCTCTTTCAATAAAACTGTCCAACAGGCTCAACGACTTGCCCAATATAATCGCAGGTTCAACAGGCAAAAATTTGGAAACATTGTCGCTGCAATGGGTTATTACGTACTGTTGATCTATGCCAATCAAAAAACCATGAGATTGAATTTTTCCAGGGATGTGGATAGGTTCTTGTTCGCAGTTCGTTAGGTCAATCGTATCCATGGTAAATTAATTGAGGTTGGCCTGTTTTTCAATCCAGGTTTTAAATTTCAAAAAGGTCTCATCAGCAGATTGAAGTATTTCTTCCTGCTCAGTTTCATTTTCCGCCTGTGTGTCCAAAACGGCTTTAAACTTATTCCACATCATATCAGTCTGATCACCGTAGCTGTTAAAAAAGCTGAACCCATGTCCATCGTAATCTTTCAGCTGTTTTTGAATCATCTTACTTATGTGCGGGCCGCCTAGTGTAGAACCTTCCAAAACATACAAGGCTCCAAAAGCCTGAAGGTGATTGTTGAACTCGGGAAGGTCCTCAGCTCCGATCGTTTGGTTGGCAGTTCCGCCTAAAGTAGTAATATCGCTAAGCAGTGTGCTGGTCTTTCTTCTTTGCAAATGGTCTTCCAGCTCCCTGGCATCGATGTAAGAATTGATCTTGGCTTCTATGGCGCCAAAGTAGTTATAAAACCACTGCAAAAGCTCAATATAATCGGATTTATTCTGAATATTTCGGATTTTGCCAATGATCTTTTTTTCTAGTTCCTGGTGGTTTGAACGGGTATAAGATTTTAGTTTTTCTGATGTTACCAAAGCTGTGAATTTGTAGGTCTTAGATTAAAGTATTAGAAACGGTAAATCTACTAAACAATTACCAGTACAATAGCATGAACCCTGCTGCACAGGTTTAAGTCATTGCTTTATTATTTCTGGGGGGTAGTTAAAGCCTTGCTAGGGCCATTAGCCCTAGCAAGGCCCTAGCGAGGCCCTACCAACGCCCCAGCAATGCCGGAAAGAACAAGTAGGAATGCGCCACTTAGTCAAAAGCTTTCCTGACTTGTGTTACAGTTTTCTACACCAAAAAGGCTGTTTAAACTTTGCGCAATTTTCAGTCGGAGAACGGCCAAACTCCGGACGGTTTACACCACAAATCTTGCATACAAAAAAAGGAGTTTCGGTTTCACCGGAACTCCTTTGCTCAAACAGGTACAAAGCACCTGCAGCACACGTGTTATTCTTTAGTTCATTTGGATCAAGGCCGGCCCAAATTCTTCGAACATAATTGATTCTTTTTCAACTCCCATTGCTATCAAATCGGAATATTGTTTGCGGATGAATGCAGCGGGACCGCAAACGTAATAATTAGCACCTGGGTTGCTAGAAATTACGTCCAGACTCTTCAGGTCAAGAAATCCTTCCTTGATCCCCTCCTGCTTGTCTAATTCCGTTGCTGAATCATAGAATACAGTTTGCTCCACATAATCGCATGTGTTCACAATTTCGTCAAGCTGAGCTTTGAATGCATGAACTTCGCGGTTCCTGCATCCATGAAGCCATGTAATTGGAAATGAATAATCTTTTGCCACTAAATTCTGCAGCATGCTGATCATTGGAGTTAAACCTACACCACCACTAATTAAAACTACCGGGGTAGCAAGGTCGGCGTCCAACTTGAATTCTCCTGCAGGTGCAGTTAAGTTTATTACATCTCCAAGTCCAACAGCATCGTGAAGGTGGTTGCTAATCAATCCATTTGTATCTAAGGCTGCACCTTTTTCTCTTTTCACAGAAATACGATAGTAATCAACATTAGGTGTGCTGGAAATGCTGTATTGACGAGCCTGATAAAGGTTAATTTCCGGAATAAAAGTACGAACGCTAATGTATTGTCCAGGAATATGGATCATGGTATGTCCAGCATCTGCAGGGTACAGATGGAAAGAAGTAATCTCAGCAGATTCCACTATTTTCTCGCGGACAATGAAGGGCCTCCACCCCGTCCAGCCATGCAGTTGCGCCGCTTTTTTCTCGTAAAGACCTGCTTCGTTGCCGGACATAACTGCTGCAAGTTGCTGGTATGCCGCAGTCCAGGCGTCCAATATTGCGGGGCTTGCTGCCTCGCCAAGGACTTCTTTAATAGAAGCGATTAGATGTTCTCCGACAATCTGGTAATGTTCTGGTCTGATGTCTAAACTTACATGCTTATGTCCAATGTGATCTATTACAGGCATCAGTACACTCGGGTTCGCGATGTTCTCGGCGTATGCCAAAACCGCCATCGCCAAGGCTGTCTGTTGCTTGCCACTTTGTTGATTCCCCATGTTAAACATGTTTTTAAGTTCTGGATGATGCGTAAACATCCGGTTGTAGAAGTGCTTGGTTAATAATACACCATGCTCTTTCAATATAGGTACTGTTGCGCTAATTAACTGGATTTGTTCAATTTTCATATAGAATATATTAACACCTTATTATCTTTTATTAGATAAAAATATTACTTTCTCAGCTTCGTAATTCCAAGGTTTAAATCTGCATTAAAGTCGGCAATGGCGGTATCCTCAAGCATGCGCTGGATGTTGTTTCGTATAGCCTTAAACTCATTGTGCAGTGGACAGGGGTTGCTTTCAGAACAAAATTCCAGACCTAACCCGCATCCTTTAAAAATTCCATCGCCGTCAACGGCTTTTACCACGTCAGACAATGGCCTTTTCAATGCCTCTGCATCCATGTAAAATCCCCCATTTGGTCCTTTCACGGATTGTACAATTCCCTTCCTGCTGAGATCCTGCATAATTTTAGCCAGGAAAGGCTCCGGAGAGTTGATCCCTTCAGATATCTCTTTTATCCCTACCCGCTTTCCCGAACTGCTCCGGTGAGCGATGAAGAACACAGAACGCATTGCGTATTCACATGTCTTTGAAAA
>JAQBOT010000017.1 GCA_028287885.1 Pedobacter sp. | reverse complement strand
CCCTGTTGCTTAAAACATCAATCCTACCTGCTGTGGTGTGAAAGTTAACGTTGTCTGCAGCTACTAGAAAATCTTCCAAATAAAACTTTGCGGTAGATGCTTTGCTGATGGTTGGATTGCTAAAGTTGCCATCTATCAAAAGGACTTTTTTGTTTGTCATCTTCCAGGCAAAAGAAAGGCTCAAGCTCAACAATGTCTTTCCCTCGTGCTTATCCAGACTTGTGATAAGCAAGATTTTATCATCAAGTTGATTTTCTACTTCATGTCTGATCGATCTAAGCTGATTCTTATACTGGATCAGATCTTTGGATAACGTATTATTTTCCCACAAGCTATGCAGATCAACAGAAGGCGACCTCAACAGACTTAATGATCCCAATACAGTAATCTGGGATGCATTTGCGAGATCTTTCGCTAACATAATGCTATGATCAAGCAGGTAAATTATAAATATAATCAGGAGACAAAATACAAAAGTTATTATCCCACTAAGAATAACAAGAAGCATCTTTTTAGAGGGCTGCGCCGCACCTGGTACGCCTGGTTGAACGACATTGATGTTGTTCGTGAATGATGACTCAAGATTGCTTTGGTTGTATTTATCTAAAATGTCCAAATACTCTTTACTTGCAATGTCAATGTTCATATCCAACGACTGGATGTCTGCATCTTTTGGAACCAACTTGCCCAACTGCTGACGCAAAGAAATTATCTTATTTTCAATAGAATTGATGCTGTACCGGGAAATATCCATCTGGATTTCCAAATTCATCTTCTCCGATATTAAGGCTTGCTTGGTTGCCAGAGGGTTTGTGATGTATTGATCGGCAGATTTGTTGATCTGTTCTGTTAATTTATTGCTTAGTGAGTCATAGCTGACCTTGTAGCGCTGTTCAAGATCATTGTTGATATAAAGGTTATATAATGAACTTAGCTCAGCTTTAGTATTAACAATAGACTGATTCACTTTTGAAAGGCTTGCCTCGATGTATTGACGTTCTTTTGGTTCGAACTTTCGATCAATTTCATTTAGTGCGCCGGCGTAAGAAGACGTTTTCTCTATAGCTTCTTGCTTTTTTGTATCATATTCCAAAACCAGGTTATACAACTGCTTGGATTGCTCCGGAAGATTAATTACCCCGTTACTTACTTTATAATTCCTCAGGCGAGACATTCTGTTTGATAAAGAATCTGTTTTCTCCTTTAGCAAGTTCCTCAAGAAATCATTTTCCTTTACTTTTCTAAGCTTTAATGTTGTTGAATAACTTTTGATGAATTCAGCAGAGACCTGGTTTACTACATAAGCAGAAAGTTCAGGGCTTTCAGATTCAAATTGAACCACGATGTAATCGCTTTCGCCGGTGCGAAAAATGATTAGTTTATTTCGTAACGCATCTGCATCATACCCCATAGAAGCCATGACCCGGTTCAAACCTTCCTGGTCTGGGTTTGATAGCGTAAGTGCCTCAGCATTGTTGTATTTCGCCGTGTATACTTCAATCGCATGTCTTCTAGCACCAGCATTAAGCTCAGCCAAATCTTTACTGTCTTTTTTAAAGTGCTGCCCAGTGCTAAGATCGTGTAAAATCAACTGGTACCCAACCTGATTTAACACTCTGTTCATTCGCATGACTTCAATTAGGTTGCCGAACTTCTGCGCAACTTGGTCACGACTTGTCACGGCCTGGATCAACACAGATTGTTGCTGGCTTTCATCTACGATGCCGGTCGCAATCTGCGCTTGTGAGATGTAGGAATTCGCGAGGTTTCTTACCAGGAAAAATGTTATAATAATTGTAATTATCGGAATGATAATAAGTATTAAACGGTATCTCCTAACAAGATTAAGAAACTTAAAGACTTCGCCCATCCTTATTTAATGTTTTCTAGTGGTTTGACGGTTAATTCTTCAAGTGAAACTTTAGCACTTAAATAACTTGCCTCTATTTGCAATTTAGATTGAGATGCTTGATTAAAGGCCGATGAGGCTGCATTAAAATCCAGGAAAGTAGCCTCACCTCTTTGATACCTATTTTTGATGACTTTATAGTTATTTTCCGAATCGATAAATGCGTTATTAACCAGTAAAAGCGATCGTTGCAGTTGGAGGAACAAGATATACCTGGTTTTAACGTTGGTTTCCAGGGTAAGAAAATATTCGGCCTGATCGGCTTCAGCAATTTTAACTTGTTCTTTCGCTTTGTGTATCGTACTTGGCTTGGAAAGTAGGCTGCTCGGGTTAAAACTTACTCCAAATTGATAACCGGTTATAAGGTCTGCTGTCGTAATGTTAATAGCATTTGTGTTCGCCTCATTAGAGCGGGCCACATACTGAAGGGAAAAGGGATCAAGCCAGGAGATCTTAGCTGCGGCAACGTTAGATTTAGCAATTGCCAGTTGACTGTTATAACCTTTAACTCTCGGATAATTTTCTTTTGCAGTCGCAACTAGTTTTTCGAGATATAAATATGAAACGTCACTCAATATACTTTCCTGTGCAACCGCTCTCGTAACTTGATAATGTGTAAACATGAATACCAATAAGAACAGTATTGCACACCTTTTTATATTCATAAATTAGATTGAATGCTCAAATATATAGTTCTTGTTTTGAAAATAGGCTAATATTGTGTTTTAATTGAAAAGTTAAGTCGAGAAAAAATGGGAAGAATTGCTAAAATCTAAAACAGCAATCCAAAATTTAAGCAGTTGATCCTTTGCCTTTTACTTCAAAGCAATCACACAAGGGCCGAACCCCGCAGTAATTTCCTTGTTTATCCCATCTTCCACAAAAAGACAAGTTGACGCATTATATTGCGGAGACTAAAATTTTGTAATTCCTCTTAATTGTTTTAAATCTTGCTGGAATTCCAAAGATTGAGTTGTTGCGACCTTCAACAAAATGAATTGCTAAACAGCCAACAGGCAAATTGTTTTATTACCGCAATTTGCATCTGGGAAATAGTGTGAAATTCTCTGGACAGCCTGCTACTTATCGTATACAAACATTCACTGCTTTTTTTGTGTGCATTTACCTTTTTCCGTATCTTTTTTTATAAAAAACAGCGTTTAACCGCTTACCTTTACGATCGCTTAAAGTGTGAACACAATATCGCAACATGTCTACAAGTTTGTTTATTCAGTTGATTTGATTTCTCACCTCTTAGATGGTAAAACCTCTACTTCGCCTCTTACCCTTCTTACTTCTTGCCTTATTTTCTTCAGATGTTTATGCCCAGTTTCCATATAAAGAAAGCTTTACAAATGCAACTGCAAATGGAATTGAATTTGGTGGCGAACCTTTCGCCTTCTTAACAGCAGCAGGAGGCTCCTCCACCGGTACACCTATTGATGCACCAGGTAGTGGATTTTTGCGTTTGACGAACGCCACGACTAATCAAAAAGGGTATGCTTACAGTAGGGCAAACTTTCCTTCCACGGATGGTTTGAGAGTCGAGTTTGAATACTTTATCTATGGTGGATCAGGGGCAGATGGAATTAGTTTTTTCTTGTTTGATGCAACTGCCGCCCCGTTTAAAATTGGTGGCTTTGGGGGTTCCTTAGGATATTCACAGATCACAACGACTAACCCTGTATCCCCGGGGGTAAGTAAGGCTTACTTAGGCATCGGGTTGGATGAATTTGGCAATTTCTCAAATCCTAATGAAGGGCGCCAGGGCGGCACGCAACAGGTTTCAGGTTCTGTTACCTTGAGGGGCAAAGGAGATGGCAATGCACTGACGCCTAATAACTACCCCTTCCTGATAACAAAGCAAACCAGCACTCTTGGGGTGCCACTTGTTAGCGATCAGTTAAAGCGAGTTACTGATCCCACACAAAGCGCCTTCAGGAAAGTCTCCATTGAACTGATACCAAATGCGCAGATGGGCTATAATGTTAACGTGTATATTATCAGTGGAGGAAATCCTCAGGTGAAAACTAAAGTTATCGACAATTATTATTACCCGGAGGAAGCGCCGGCAAACCTCAGATATGGCTTTGCATCTTCAACAGGTAATCAAACGAACTTTCATGAGATTCGGAACGTTGCAATAGACCTTTATAATCCCAAGCCGGTAGCCGTTGCCGATGCACTGAACATTTGTACGAATGTCAATGCCCTTTTGGATGTTACTGCAAATGATGCAGGTACAACTGAAAGCGTGTCTATTAACAAGAAAACAATTGACCTTAACCCGGCTTTAGCGGGTGTCCAAAAATCTTTATCTCTGACAGGCAAGGGTGTATTCTCTGTAGATACCGCTGCCGTAGTAACTTTTGTGCCGGTCTCCGGATTCAATGGAATTGCATCAGCGGAATATACTTTTGTAAACTCATTGGGATTCCTATCAAATTCAACTTCTATAACGCTAACTTATTCCCCGGGGCCAAATGCAGCCAATGCAGGTGCAGACCAGTTCATGAAGAATACATCCGGGACAACAAGTGCACCACTGCAGGGAAATAATCCAGGAACGAACAAAGGGATCTGGACCCAAGTAACAGGGCCTAATGTGGCAAATTTTTCAAATGCGACTTCCGCAAATACAAATGTTTTTAATCTGGTGGGTGGTGATTACATTTTCCGTTGGACAATTACATCACCGGGAGGCTGCAGTTTGTATGACGATGTTCAAAT
>JAQBOT010000496.1 GCA_028287885.1 Pedobacter sp. | reverse complement strand
ATTTGAAGATTTTACCGGAACACCGATCACAGGTAGTGTGGTAATTGATGCAACCATACCAGGTAAGTGTGCTGCACCACCGGCGCCGGCAATGATCACCTTAATGCCCCTTGAAGCGGCTTCCTTTGCATATTTAAACATACGATCCGGGGTGCGGTGTGCGGATACAACGGTTATTTCATAGTCAATTCCAAATGCTTTCATAATGTCCGCAGCGTCGTTCATGATGTTTAAATCCGACTTGCTGCCCATGATGATGCCTACTTTTGCGCTCATTAAGATATTACTTTTAGTGTTTGTTTAACTCGGTTTGCCTTTTCTATGGCATAATCGCGATTCTTATCCACGATGGTCACATGACCCATTTTACGGAAAGGCTTTGTATATTTTTTACCATAGAGATGCACATAAACACCCTCAATGGACATAATCTTTTCTAAACCTTCGTACTTTGCAACACCTTCGTGTCCTTTTTCCCCCAGCAGGTTAATCATAACCGCATTAGAGCGGGAGCGGGTGTCGCCCAATGGCAGGTTAAATATGGAACGCAGATGCTGTTCGAACTGGGAAACAAAGTTCCCTTCTATGGTATGGTGACCGCTGTTGTGTGGCCTTGGAGCAAGTTCGTTCACCAGGATCTCTCCGTTCTTTGTGATAAACATTTCCACGGCAAGTAGACCCGTTATGTTGAGGGCTAGCGCGATATTCTTGGCGATGTTCTCCGCTTTCTCCTGGATATCTGCAGGGTAAGTAGAAGGACTAATTAAAAACTCAACAAGGTTTGCCTCCGCATTAAATTCCATTTCAACCATTGGAAAAGTTTTTATATCCCCATCGGAGTTCCTGCAAACAATCACCGCGATTTCTTTTTCAAAATCAACAAGGTGTTCCATTAGTGAGGGTGCAGTAAAGGCATTATCCAAATCTGTAACGTTGTTGATCTTCATTACACCTTTGCCGTCGTAACCATCCCTACGCTGTTTCAGCATGTAAGGAAAAGGGAAGTTCACGTGCGTAAAATCTTCTTTATGGTTAACGAGCTGGAAAGGAGCTGTGGGTATGTCGTTCTCTTTAAAAAACTGCTTTTGTACCCCTTTATCTTGGATTAATCGAATAACCCGGGATTGTGGGAAGACCATTTTGCCTTCTTTTTCCAACTGTTCCAGCGCTTCAATGTTTACTTTTTCAATCTCGATGGTAATAATGTCGGCCCTTTTTCCAAAGTTGTACACCGTTTCGTAATCGGTAATGGAGCCTGTTTCGAAGTAGCTGCAGATGTCCTTACAAGGCGCATCCGGATCCGGATCCAGAACTAAAGCTGTTACATTGTAGTTGATGGCTTCCTGGATCATCATTCTCCCCAGTTGTCCTCCGCCCAATATCCCTAATTTTAAGTCGCTGATCTGTTTTGCCATGTTGATATGAAAAAGTATTGCTTATTTTGCAACAAAAATAACAATAAAAAAGGGATTGATGGACGCGGATGCTATTATTATTGGCGCAGGAGCATGTGGATTGATGTGTGCGGCACAAGCCGGATTTCTAGGGAAGAAAGTTATCGTCCTGGAAAAAGGAAGCAAAGCCGGTGCGAAGATCTTGATCTCTGGTGGCGGCAGATGCAATTTCACCAACTTGTATAGTTCCGCAGAGCAGTTCATCTCCAATAACCAGCATTTCGCAAAATCTGCATTCAAACAGTGGACGGTAGAAGATACGATAGGCTTTTTTGAAACCTATGGCATCCAGGGGAAAGAGAAGACGCTGGGCCAGCTGTTCCCAGAAGACAAAAACGCAAAAGATGTTGTCGATGTTTTCACATCTCTTTGTGAAGATTTCGGCCAAGAGATCCTCTGCAACGCGCAGGTCAATGATGTGGTACAAACTGCAGAAGGGTTTGAAGTTCTGTTTGAACAAGGCGACAAACAGCAGGTGCTCCGGGCGCCAAAGGTTGTTGTGGCTACGGGCGGCCTGCCGATACCCAAGATGGGAGCGACCGACTTTGCTTTAAAACTTGCACGTCGGTTCGGTCTAAACATCGTGGAAACCGCCCCCGCACTGGTACCCTTAACCATCACCGGAAAAGACGAAGAGTGGTATGCGCAGCTGTCTGGTAATTCCGTGTTTTGCGAAGTAAGCAATGAGCAGATTTCCTTTGAAGAGAATATCCTTTTTACCCATTGGGGACTAAGCGGGCCGTCCATTTTGCAGATTTCTTCTTTCTGGAGACCCGGTAAAACCATAAACATAGACCTGTTGCCGCAGGAAAGCATTACATCTATCATTGATGAAGAACGCGCTTCAAACGGGAAAACACTACTATCGACATTGTTAAACCGGTACTATGCTAAGAAACTCACCGATGCACTAGGAAAGTTTCTGCCACTTGATAAAACAGTGGCATCCTTAACCAAAACAGAGATTGAAAAGGTGCATCAAACCATTCATCACTTTGTAGTTAAACCGGCAGGAGATAAGGGCTATGATAAAGCGGAGGTTATGCGCGGTGGGATTGACACGGACGAACTCTCCTCCAAGACGTTGGAGTGCAAAAAGGTACCGGGTTTGTATTTCGGTGGCGAGTGTATGGATGTTACGGGTTGGTTAGGTGGATACAACTTCCAGTGGGCCTGGGCGAGTGGATTCGTAATCGCGCAACAGCTTTAAGCAAACAAAGCCTTATCACCGCTGTTTATTGTTCATATTTAATCAAAGCAACTAACAGATGAGTGTAATTATAGATCTTGATCGCCTTAAGGACCGGTTGTCTCCAGAACAACTTGAGCAACT
>JAQBOT010000425.1 GCA_028287885.1 Pedobacter sp. | reverse complement strand
AAGGAAATGATTGAGAACGGTTTGAAGTTTGCACAGCAGTTTGATAAGGATGTTATTTCTTATCAGCTTGATGCGTACTATAAGGCGATAGCGGGTATAGAGTAACTTTATTGAGATTAGCTCCTACTTACCATTAGGAATATTAATATTCCTAAAACACCTCTACGACAATTGCGTCCGAGATTCTCATATTATGGTACTGCCCTTCCTTCCCCCACTTCCGGATAAAATTAAATGTCTATGAAACGGCATAGAACTGCGAAGCCGTTCAGCCGATGAATAGATGTTGAATTTTTCATTCAGCCTTAGAATAGATATTTAATTTTAATTTTGCTACATGTTTAAACAAGATCTAGATCAAGCACTATCAACCCTGAAAGAAGGAGGCGTAATCCTGTACCCTACAGATACGGTATGGGGCCTTGGATGCGACGCAACCAACGAAGCAGCTGTTGAAAAGATCAATCAGATAAAAGGACGTGCAACAGATAAAAGTTTCATCATCCTGTTGGATACAGATTCAAAAATTCAAAGCTATGTTTCAGAAGTACCAGAAGTGGCGTACGACTTGATTGAATATGCAGAAAACCCCTTAACCATTATCTTTTCTGATGCAAAGAACCTGGCGCAGAACGTGATCAATAAGGATGGCACCGTAGGCATCCGCGTTGTAAATCACGAGTTCTGCAAGCAGCTTTTACAAAGATTCAGAAAACCCATTGTTTCAACGTCCGCCAATTTATCTGGGCAGCCAACACCCCAGTTCTTCGATGAAATTTTAGAAGAGATTGTTAGTCAGGTTGACTATGTTGTAGGCTTAGAACAGGAATTACGCACACCGAAAAAACCATCAACAATCATTAAACTTGGGCCTACAGGCCAATTTTCCTTTATAAGAAAGTAAGTTTTATTACTTTTGCTAAACTCTTCGATCTCTTAAAGTAAGGGAAAGACGAGATACAATTATGAAAAGTCACTTAGGTCATCCTGTTTTTAGCCTTCTGGCCGAAACTGCACAGAACAATGCAATTGAGGCTTATGTAATTGGAGGATTTGTGCGGGATATTTTACTTCACAGACCTTCAAAAGACATCGATATCGTTGTGCTTGGAAACGGCATTGAGTTTGCGGAACTTCTTGGAGCAAAACTAAAGACCAAAGTTAACGTGTTTAAAAACTTCGGCACTGCCATGTTGCGCTACAATGATCTGGAACTCGAATTTGTTGGTGCGAGAAAGGAATCTTATCGCGCAGATTCAAGGAAACCCATTGTTGAAGACGGCACCATCGAGGATGATCAGCTAAGGCGCGACTTCACCATCAACGCTTTGGCGATCTCATTAAACAAAGACAATTTCGGACAGCTTGTAGATCCTTTTGGTGGTGTTGACGATTTGGATAACCGGATAATAAGAACTCCTTTAGGGCCTGAAATTACTTTTTCTGACGATCCCTTAAGAATGATGCGTGCCATCCGCTTTGCCTCTCAATTGAACTTCTCCATTGACCCGGAGGCCTTAGCGGCAATAACGAAGCAAAAGGAACGTATTAGCATCGTATCGACAGAACGCATTACAGATGAATTGAATAAAATTATACTATCCCCTATCCCCTCTGTAGGGTTCAATTATTTATTCGATACAGGTTTACTGCACATTATCTTCCCCCAAATGGCTAATCTTTTTGGGGTTGATATAATTAACGGTAAAGGGCATAAGGATAACTTTTACCATACGTTGCAGGTCTTAGACAACATAAGCCTGTACACAAACGACTTATGGTTGCGCTGGGCGGCTATCTTGCATGATATCGCGAAGCCAGCAACCAAAAGGTTTGAAGAAGGCCATGGCTGGACTTTCCATGGACATGAGGACAAAGGATCGCGCATGGTTCCACAGATCTTTGCGCAGTTAAAACTCCCCCTAAATGAGAAAATGAAATATGTGCAAAAGTTAGTGCAATTGCACCTTAGGCCCATTGTTTTGGCACAGGAAGTGGTAACAGATTCTGCGGTTAGACGACTGCTCTTTGATGCAGGGGAAGACATTGAAAGTCTAATGACGCTTTGTAATGCAGACGTTACGACTAAAAACGAGTACAAGGTTAAGAAGTACCGAAACAACTTCGAACTGGTAAAGCAGAAGTTGAAGGATGTTGAAGAAAGAGATAAAGTTAGGAACTGGCAACCGCCGATAACTGGTCAGGATATAATGGACATTTTTGGCATTAAGGCCGGAAAGGAAGTTGGACTGATAAAGAATGCAATACGGGAGGCGATCTTAGAGGGTGAAATACCGAATAGATACGATCAGGCGTTAGAATTCATGCTCAATAAGGGGAAAGAATTCGGACTTACGCCCATAACACAACAATAGCTTACAATAATCGTTGATAATTTTTAATTTTGTAGAAATAAGCGCTAATGGCAATTTATAGATTTAAAATAAGTTTTGAAGATTTTGATGAAGTTGTGCGAGAAATCGACATCAAGTCAAATCAAACATTTGAAGACCTACATAAAGCAATACATAAATCAACCGGATACAGTCCGGAGAAGTCGTCCTCATTTTACGTGAGTACCGATCATTGGATAAAAGGTGACGAAATAGCCTACCTACCTAGCGAACGTAAAGTTTCCCGTGGCGTAGTGCTAATGGAAAACTCCAAACTACTTCGCTTTATTGATGACCCGCACCAGAAATTCTACTACATATATAACTTCGACCGACCCTTTGATTTCCATGTGGAGCTGATTAAAATTATCCTGGACGCTGATCCAAACGTTGAATATCCGGCTTTGGTTAAGAAGATCGGCGAAGCTCCAAAAATCATTGAGAAAAACAACTTTGGAACAGTAGCTGTTTCAAGCAATCCAGTGTCTACTGAATTCGACTTTTTGAATGAACTGAACTTTGTTCCTGAAGACAGCGACGAGCTCGACGCAATGGATGGCCGTGGAATTAACGAGGAAGAAAAACAGGAGGAGGAGGAAGAAGAGCATACTGATGATGACGATAACTTCTCTGATAATGATCATTTTGGCGACGAAGAATTTGATAGTAAGGAAGATTATTAATGCTGCAGAATGCATTGAATAAAAGCTTAATTGTAATCGTTGGGCCGACGGCCAATGGCAAGACAGCACTAGCGATTACAATTGCAAACTACCTTAATACGGAGATCATTTCAGCTGACTCCCGTCAGTTTTTCAAAGAAATGGAAATTGGTACTGCTAAACCATCTAAAGAAGAGTTAGCTAGCGCTCCTCATCATTTTGTTAATTCTCATAGCATTAAAGACTTTTTCTCTACCGGTGACTTCGAGACAGTAGCGCTCGAAGTTATTGGCGATTTGTTTTTGAAAAGGGATCAAGTGGTTATGGTTGGTGGATCTGGCTTATACATCAATGCAGTGCTCAATGGGCTGGATGAACTCCCAGAGACCGACCTTTCTATCAGAGAGACGCTGAATGAACGGCTACAAACGGAAGGTATTGGATCTATTCAGGCTGAGCTTGCAATCTTGGACCCGGAATATTTTGCTTCGGTAGATCAGTCGAACCCGCAGAGACTAATAAGGGGATTAGAATTTCATCTTTCTATTGGTAAAAAGCTATCTTCTTTTCAAAGCAATACCAAGAAACAAAGGCCGTTTAAGGTTATCAAAATCGGCCTTAATAAAGACCGGGCTGCATTATACAAACAGATAAACGACCGGGTAAATTTGATGATGGAAAACGGACTGTTAGCAGAGGTAAAATCTTTGAACCCTTTTAGGGAATACAATGCACTGAAAACCGTTGGTTACGCAGAGTTATTTGACTACTTGGACGGAAATAGCACATTAGATGCAGCAGTCGACAAGATCAAACAGAATACACGACGCTTCGCCAAGCGCCAGCTAACCTGGTTTAGGAGAGATGAAGAAATCAGATGGTTTGAACCCAGTCAGACCGCTGAGATTATCCAGTACATTGAATCAGAAATAGGAGCAAAATAGCCTTGCCGCTTACGCTTGTGCAGTTGGACCGCCAAAACCCATCGGGAAGCCTGAGGGCTCTGCATGGGTTTTAATTCTCCCATTTATTGCTTCATACTTTTCAATATTTTCTTGCATAGCTGCACATAGGCGCTTTGCATGTTCTGGTGTAAGGATAATTCTAGATTTAACCTTCGCTTTAGGAACCCCCGGCATTACACGAATAAAGTCCAGTACAAACTCTGTATTGGAATGCGTGATAATGGCAAGGTTAGAGAATACCCCTTCTGCAACTTCTTCAGAAAGTTCAATGTTTAATTGGTTATCATTATTTTGTTCTTCCATACAACAAAACTAATTGTTTAATATTGAAAACACAGGTAGTCGAATACATAAATAACATTTAGGGCAAAAAAAAATCCCCCGGCTAAAGAAGCCGGGGGATTAATATCTAAGTGAATCAATTAAGCTTCAACTTCTTCTTCTTGTTTAGAAGCTAATAGTTTATCGTATTCTTCCTGAGAACCGACAATTATACGCTCGTATCCACGTACTCCGGTACCTGAAGGAATCAAGTGACCTACAATAACGTTTTCTTTCAATCCAAGCATATGATCGCGTTTACCAGCAATAGCTGCCTCATTCAACACCTTGGTAGTTTCCTGGAAGGAAGCTGCAGAGATGAATGATTTAGTACCTAACGATGCACGTGTAATACCTTGTAGTATTGAACTCGCAGTTGCAGGTCTTGCATCACGAACTTCAATTTGCTTCATATCCTTACGTTTCAATTGAGAATTCTCATCTCTTAATTTACGCATAGATAGAATCATACCTGGTTTTACTGATTCAGAATCGCCGGATTCAACAACAACTTTCTTGTCGTAAATCTCGTCGTTCTCAATCATGAAGTCCCAACGATCTACAGAGTTATTTTCTAAGAAAATAGTATCTCCTGGATCTTCAATATGAACTTTCTGCATCATCTGGTGTACAATAACCTCAAAGTGCTTATCGTTGATTTTCACACCTTGTAAACGGTAAACCTCTTGAATACCATTTACCAGGTACTCCTGAACAGCAGCAGGACCTTTGATAGCTAATATATCAGCTGGTGATATCGAACCGTCAGACAATGGCATACCTGCCTTCACAAAGTCGTTATCCTGAACAAGGATGTGTTTAGACAATGGAACAAGGTATTTTTTAACTTCACCATCTTTAGATTCGATGGTCATCTCACGATTACCACGTTTCACACCACCCAGCGTTACAACACCGTCAATCTCTGTCACTACAGCAGGATTTGATGGGTTACGTGCTTCAAACAATTCAGTTACACGTGGCAAACCACCCGTAATATCTCTTGTTTTTCCGCTTGAACGTGGGATCTTAACTAAGATCTGACCAGTTTTAACTGCTTCACCTTCGTCAATTGCAATGTGGGCACCAACCGGGATGTTGTATCCTCTGATCAATTCACCTTTTTTATCTACAACTCTAACTGAAGGGTTTTTAGTTTTATCTCTGGTATCGATAATTACTTTCTCACGGTGACCAGTTTGTTCATCTGATTCTTCACGGAAGGTAACACCTTCAACGATTGCATCAAATTCAATCTTACCAGCAAACTCGGAGATAATTACCGCATTATATGGATCCCATGAACAAATTCTGTCTCCTTTAGTGACTTTCGCACCATCTTCAACGTATAAGAATGAACCATAAGGAATGTTATTCGTCATGATCACCTTATTTGTTCCCGGCTCAACAATCTTGAACTCACCTGAACGGCCTAGAACAATTTGTTTGATTCCTTCTTCAGTATCATTCTCTACTGTACGAACATTTTCAAATTCGATGATACCATCAAACTTAGCCATGATCTGAGATTCTGCAGCAATGTTAGATGCAGTACCACCGACGTGGAACGTACGTAATGTCAACTGTGTACCCGGCTCACCGATTGACTGTGCAGCAATTACGCCGACAGCTTCACCTCTTTGAACGCGTTTACCAGATGCAAGGTTACGTCCGTAACAAAGGGCACAAACACCTCTTTTGTTTTCACACGTAAGTACAGAACGGATTTCAACACCTTCCAATGGAGATTCTTCAATCTGTTTAGCTATATCTTCATCAATATCCTGTCCGGCAGCTACTAATAGTGAACCATCAATTGGGTTGAACACATCGTGTAGAGAAATTCGACCCAAAATACGGTCATATAACGGCTCAACGATATCTTCATTATCTTTCAAGGCAGTTGTATACATACCTCTAAGCGTACCGCAATCTTCAGCATTCACGATCATATCCTGCGCAACATCATGCAAACGACGGGTTAAGTAACCAGCATCAGCTGTTTTTAACGCCGTATCTGCAAGACCTTTACGCGCACCATGGGTAGAGATAAAGTATTCCAATACAGACAAACCTTCTTTAAAGTTTGAAAGGATCGGGTTTTCAATAATCTCACCACCTGATCCTGATTTCTGAGGCTTAGCCATCAAACCACGCATTCCGCAAAGCTGACGAATCTGCTCTTTAGATCCACGTGCTCCAGAATCCAACATCATGTACACAGAATTGAAACCTTGGTTGTCGCTCGATAACTGAGTCATCACGAATGATGTTAAACGGTTATTGATACGAGTCCAGATATCGATAATCTGATTGTAACGCTCGTTGTTGGTAATGAATCCCATGTTATAGTTATTCCTTACTTCTTCAACTTCTGCGGATGCCTGCTGTAGCAATGTATGTTTCTCCACAGGAATGTTCACATCCTGTAAATTAAACGAAAGACCACCGTGGAATGCCATTTGGAAACCGAGTTCTTTGATATCATCCAAGAACCTAGCTGCACGCGACATACCGGTAATTTTAACTACATGACCAATAATATCTCTTAAAGATTTCTTGGTAAGCAGCTCGTTGATATATCCAACTTCTTCCGGAACCATTTGGTTAAATAGCACACGTCCAACAGTTGTATCAATCAATTTATTTACAAGAGTTCCATCATCTTCTTTAACATTTGCTTTTACCTTAATAAAAGCATGCAAGTCAATACGTTTCTCATTGTAAGCAATGATTACTTCTTCAGAAGAATAGAAAATTGAATCCTGTCCTTTAACAACACGTCCTTCATCTGTTCTACGGCCTTTAGTAATGTAATAAAGACCCAGAACCATATCCTGAGAAGGCACTGTAATTGGAGTACCATTTGCAGGGTTAAGGATGTTGTGGGCAGCAAGCATCAATACTTGGGCTTCCAAAATTGCAGCATGACCCAAAGGTAAATGCACAGCCATCTGGTCACCATCAAAATCCGCGTTAAAAGCCGTACAAACTAGAGGGTGCAACTGAATTGCTTTACCTTCAATTAATCTTGGCTGGAACGCCTGAATACCTAACCTGTGCAACGTAGGTGCACGGTT
>JAQBOT010000420.1 GCA_028287885.1 Pedobacter sp. | reverse complement strand
CAGGAAATTATAGACTACGGTATTCAGTTTGATAAAGATACGAGCGGGGTGTATGATCTTGCAAAAGAAGGGGGCCACTCAGAGCACCGGGTGTTACACTATAAGGACGTTACCGGCTACGAGATTGAACGGGTGCTGCTGCGTCAGATTCATGAGAGTAAGAACATAGAGATATTAACACATTACTTCTGTCTGGAGTTGATCACCCAACATCACCTTGGTGAGTTTGTTGATAAGCGTTCGGAAGTTATTAACTGTTTTGGCGTATATGCCTTTAACACAGAGCTTAACGATGTGGAAAAGATTTTGGCAAAGGTAACAGTAATGGCTTCCGGCGGGGCCGGGCATGTGTATTCAAGCACAACAAATCCTGTAATTGCCACCGGCGACGGAATGGCGATGGTCTACCGCGCTAAAGGGAAAGTTCGTAACATGGAGTTTATTCAGTTCCATCCAACCTCCTTGTATCATCCTGGAGAGTACCCATCCTTTCTAATATCTGAGGCAGTACGTGGCTTTGGTGGTGTGCTTCGTCGTAAAAATGGGGAGGAATTCATGTATGAATATGATGAACGTGGTTCCTTGGCATCCCGTGATATTGTAGCCAGAGCCATTGATGCGGAGATGAAAAAATCAGGAGAAGAGTTCGTTTACCTGGACATTACGCACCGTAAAAAGGAGGAGATTCTTACGCATTTTCCTAATATCTATGCCAAGTGCTTGTCTATAGGAATTGACATGACCAAGGATTATATACCGGTTACGCCTGCAGCACACTACATGTGTGGCGGCGTTTATGTTGATGAATATGGCCGTTCCTCAATCAAAAACTTGTACGCCTGCGGCGAGACATCTTCAACTGGCCTCCACGGTGCCAATCGGCTTGCCTCCAATTCTTTGCTTGAAGCTCCTGTTTTTGCACACCGCATCTATCTGGATGCCGTTAAAAACTTTGAAAACGCCGTACTTCCAGACAACATACCCGAATGGAACGAACAGGGGGTAACGCAGTCTAACGAGGATATTCTTGTTACGCATAACCTTCGCGAAACGCAGAAGATCATGAGTGATTATGTAGGAATCGTTCGCTCAGATTTCAGGCTGGACCGTGCCATGCGGCGCTTGTTTTTGTTGTATGAAGAGACCGAGGAATTCTATAAAGCAAACAAGGTTTCTGTCAAATTATGCGAACTGCGCAATGTCATCCAGGTTGCCTATTTGATTATCAAGTCGGCCCAGGCCCGTAAAGAAAGTCGCGGCTTACATTACACAACCGATTACCCCGAACATTCTGTTGAATTAAAAGACACCATATTCTAGTCCTATGCCTGTTATATTACCTGTAAAAGATAAGAGCCCAGCTTGGGGCGAAAATTGCTTTATAGCACCAAATGCAACCATTGTAGGCGATGTGCAGATGGGGAACAACTGTTCTGTATGGTTTAATGCCGTGGTACGTGGTGATGTAAACTCTATAACCATCGGAGATGACACCAACATTCAGGATGGTGCAGTTATCCACGCCACTTATCAAAAGGCTGCTACAGTCATCGGCAGCAGGGTTAGCGTCGGGCACAATGCCATTGTACATGGTTGTACGCTGAAAAACAATATCTTGATCGGAATGGCGGCCATTGTTATGGACCATGCAGTTGTTGAACCTTATTGTATTATAGCTGCAGGTGCAGTTGTATTGGAGAATACGGTATGTGAAACTGGATTCTTATATGCTGGTATGCCCGCTAAAAAGATAAAGCCCATTACTAGTGCGCAACGGGCTTTGTTAGATAAACTTCCTGATAATTATATTATGTATTCGGCCTGGTTCCAGTAGGGGGTCTACCACTGCCGCTCCCCGGTCTACTATTTCCCATACCCGGTCTAACCGTTCCAGTGTCAGGTTTATCGGATTCTGTGGCGGGTTTTACGACTGGTACAGGTACCACTTTGGGTATTTCAGATTCTTTCGGTATTGCTATCGTTTCTTTACGATCCCAATTGGCCCGTATAGACAGTTCTTTCGGCTCGTTGTACATGTGCTCGGGTTGTAGTCCCTTAGTCACGAGGCCGGTGTCCCATATTCCATTCTTGTTGCTGTCGTATACAATCCTGGCGAAGTATCTTCCTGCCTTGTAATTGGTGAAAGTTACACTTGTATCCTTCGTTAAAACAAGCTCGTTAACTACATTTTTAGCCTCATTTGTAACCTGTAGTACATAACTTTTGTTGGGTTCAGGCGCCGTGATTGTCAAATGGAGCGTGCCGTAATCACCGGCATTTGCCAGAGCAAAGACTTTTCTAAATTCTTTGTTTTTGGCGTTGAACTGGCCCGTTACAGCTCCCGCAGTAAACTTGATTTCGTAGCTTCTTTTTGGTACCCAGCGGTACCGTATCTGGTAGCTTAGAAAATCTGAACTGTCTTTTACGACCTGGAAATTGGTGATTTTAACAGAGTCCTCGAGTAGTTCAATTTTAGCCGGATCGATGCTGGTAACAGGGGAGGGGAAGGTAAACTTCAGAGGCTGGTTCGGATTCAATAGGTCGCCCTCCAGGTTTGATTCTGGGATTAATGGACGTTGGTAGGTGTCTTTTTTCCCCCGGGTAAGCTTTATTGTCTGTAAAACCTTGTTGGAATCCGTAATGCTTATTTTGGTTGAATCAAAGGATAGGTCACTCAACCATACGCGCACCGAATCATTATTCTTACTGAACTTTACCTGCTTGCTTACGTCAAGGTTGCTAGGTCCAGTGATTACAATGTTCGGTTTTTTTAACTTTTTATTCCAGTTGATTTGTATACTTCCATCCGGGTTTAGCTTCCGATCGTTGATATGGAAGACAGTCGGGTCTTCTTTGAATATGCTCACGGTGAGGTCTGAAACACTTGCTTTTAAATCGATAGGTTCCTTAATGAATCCGATCTGATCCGTGCTTTGCTGATAAATCTTGTCGCCGCCTTCTTCTTTCAATGCATAGGCTTTGTAGGAACCTTCTCTCAGGTTTTTTAGAGCAAATCTTCCTGAGCTATCCGTAGTTGTGTAAATGGAAGGTTTGTGTTTCCCTAAAATGGTGTCTCTAGCAATAGGAACGATGTAGGCAACCGCATCGAGTACCGGCAAGCCTGTTACCGCATCTATAACCTGGCCGCTTAGTGTTAGTGAATCTAGCTTCGGTCCGGTTGAGAAGACATAAGTAAGATTTTTAAGCACGTTGCTTTCATTGATGTCGGCGATCATCTTACCGAAGTTCATCGTGTAGGTTGTATTCTTCTCCAGTGTGTCTTGAAAAGTTATTTCGAGACTGCGCTTCTTAACTTTCAACTGTGGTTGTTTTTCTACGTCGGGAGAGATGTTGAATTCTTTATACTGATCCTGTAATTTGAAAAATTCGTCAAATTGAATGACAATCTGCTTGGCCTTGAAATTTGTAGTTAAATCCTTGGGCTCCATCTTCAGAATTTTTGGTGGAACTTTGTCTCTCGGTCCGCCTTCTACTGA
>JAQBOT010000415.1 GCA_028287885.1 Pedobacter sp. | reverse complement strand
GTGCATACTCCCTAAGGCCTAAGCTTGGCGCCACAGTCTCCATGCCATTGCACTGGGATGAAGTTAAACCAGGCTTAACGATGCGTGATTTCACGATTTTCAACGCCATAGACCGGCTTAAAGTAGAAGGAGATCTGTTTAAAGGTGTATTGGGTAAAGGGATCGACCTGGAAAAAACAATAGTAAAGGCGAAGTCTATTTTCGGGTAACCGCTTGTGAAGGATCGTCTTGCTTGCCTGATATAAACATGAATACCTCATTTATAAATGACTAGCTAGTTTTTAGGTGAATTACTAGTTTGTAGTTGACTAACTGGTTTATAGATGAATAGATAGTCTTAGAATTAACCCAAGCATAAATCTAACGTTATTCAATGTTGGCATGGCAGGCTTCCGCTTGTTTTGTTATATTAGATAATGTCTCCAACCCTAATCGCCGAAAGCAAGTTTACCCGGGCCTACAAGATTATTAAACAATCTTTGAAAGGTGCGGAGTTTGACTACACCCAAGGTAGCATCAAAAAAGCGGTGGTCCTACTTGCGATACCCATGATCCTGGAAATGGTGATGGAATCTGTGTTTGCGCTGGTTGATCTTTATTTTGTCGGTCACCTTGAAAACAGCAGCCATGCGATTCAAACGGTTGGGTTAACAGAGTCTGTATTAAGTATTGTTTATTCTTTAGCCGTAGGGATGAGTATGGCAGCGACCGCGGTTGTTGCCAGGCGAATTGGTGAGAAAGATCCCGTGATGGCTGCAAAGGCCGGGATGCAAGCCATCCTCGTTGCCTGCATTATCAATCTGTTTATCGGCTTTTTCGGCTTTATCTACGCACGGGAAATTTTGTTGTTGATGGGCGCATCGGAACAAACTGCAGAACAAGGAACAGCCTTTACCAAGATCATGATGGGAGGGAGTAGTGTAATCGTACTCGTGTTCCTGATTAACGGCGTTTTCCGGGGAGCAGGGAATGCGGCAATTGCAATGAGAAGTCTTTGGATCGCAAACATATGTAACATCATTCTTTGTCCAGTGTTAATCAACGGATTTGGACCAATTCCTGCCTACGGACTTACAGGCGCTGCGATGGCAACGACCATAGGAAGGGGAATCGGAGTTTTATACCAGCTATATAATCTGGTTGGCGGCAAAGGAATGTTAAAAGTTAAACTCGCCTATTTGAAGCCCGATTGGATGCAGATACAGCCCTTGTTAAAAATTGCAACACCGGCGATATTTCAATTTATTATTGCATCATGCTCCTGGATCTTCCTGGCGCAACTGGTGGCCACTACGGGCGGTGATCACGGATCTGCCGGCTATCAGACTGCACTAAGGCTCATGATGTTTTTCATGCTTCCGGCTTGGGGATTAAGCAATGCAGCATCAACGCTAGTTGGTCAAAACCTAGGTGCCAGGCACATTAGCCGTGCAGAAGAATCAGTTGTGCAAACGGCTAAATACAGCGTCTATTTTATGTTACTGGTTATGCTTGTTACCTTTAGCTTCGGACGCTTGTTCATCTCTTTTTTCACCAATGATCCTTTGATTGCTGAAGTTGCCGTGAAAGCCATTTACATCATGAGTCTAGGATATGTCTTTTATGGTATAGGGATGGTACTGGTTAATGCCTTCAACGGTGCCGGGGATACCTGGACACCGACATGGATTAACTTTTTTGGCTTTTGGCTCTTTCAGATCCCCTTCGCCTATCTGCTCGCTAAGTACTTCAATATGGGTGCGACCGGCGTTTTCATAGCTGTTCCTGTAGCCGAAACCGCCATCTGTATCGCTGGTTTCATATTGTTTAAAAAAGGTAAGTGGAAAACCATAAAGGTTTAATCGATTCAGCCAATTGGTAGATTAACTTAAAGAAAGAATACTACCTACTATGGCAATAACAACCGCAATGATCACTGCCGGAAGAAATCCTTTCACTATAAATCCTGAAAACAGCTTGTCGGCTATTTTAATCATTACAGCTGTTACAAGCAGGCGGATCACGAATGACAGTAGGCCTAGGGTAACGATGTTCAACGGTAGCCTAAGCAAAATGCCTACAGTTGCGTTTAATATACCTACAACAAGGGCAACAAGGATGGCGGTTCCGAAATTCTTGATGGCTACAGAAGGCATCATGTAGGCGAGGACCAAAAGGATACCTGCATTAACAAGCAGCTCTATAATAAAATTCATGTTGATCTTTTCAGTTTAACACGAGTTTAAGGTTGATTGTTTGCGTATTTTATTGACATTTTGAAGCTGCAAGCTCTGTTCAAACTTCCATGAACCCGTCGAGATTACGGTTGTTAATCTCTTGGCTGACTTCTTTAGTAATGTTGTCCAATTCTCTTGAACAAACGCCAATAAAACTATGAATTTCTCTCATTTCTTCAATGCTCATTGCGTATTCACCAAGCTCCACCAGGCTTAGAATAGAAGCTATAGGCTTTCTTACCGTATGTGAATTTGTCCAGGCAAGCTTCTTGAGCACCTTGTTCTGTTCTTGAATTTGAAGGTCTCTCAACTTTCTTTCCGTTATAATGTTCTGGACTGATATGTACCTGACTACTTCGTTTTCGCAATTGTAAATGGGCGAAATGGTCATCTCTACCCAATACTTTTGACCGCTTTTGGTATAGTTGATGACCTCAAAGACAGAGAATTCCTTGTTTTTAACAGATTCCATCATCTTTTCCTGCATGGCGTAGTCGGGGGATGGGCCATGTAAAAAGTCATTCGTTTTGCCTATTAGTTCTTCAAAGCTGTAACCTGTTGTATTTATAAAAGCTTTATTAACCCAGGTAATTACTCCTGCAGGATCTGTAATAAAAACCATATTGTAGATCCGGTCGATAACCTCTGCCAACCTTTGTTTTTCCTCTAAAGTTGCTGTTAGCTGTTTAATGTTTGCTTCCAATTCCTCTTTATACTCTTTTTCTGCCTCGCATAGCAATTGCAGGGCGTTATCCTGCAGATGTTGGATGGTCACGTCCTCCGACATCACCATTACGCAATCTCTGTTTTGAAAATGAAGCTTATGGGCAGTGATTTTCGCAGTAAATAACTCTCCATTTTTCTTGATGTGCTCAAATTTGCCAGAAGGATTATAATTGTAATACATATTCTTCACTTGTTGAATTGTCCTGTCATGGTCATCGGTGCTGGTAATGTCCAACATACTCATTCCTTTAAATTCCTCTGCAGAATAGCCATAGATATGTAGCGCTGTACGATTTACCTGTAAGATTTTCAGCGTCTTTCTGTCAAAAATCCACATCGGCATAGGGTTGGATTGAAAAAGCAGCTTATATTGATTTTTGGACTTAATATGTAAACTAAGCTGACGACGGATAGCAAGAAAAATTAAGATTGCCGTCAGCAAAATGAAACAGCAATCAACTATAGGTTTAACAACTTCTCTTTCTATGTGCAATAATGGAACAAGTAGATTAACCAGAATTGGAGCTCCTAATACCCAAAGCAGAGTCATTACTATATACAGGAATACCACTTTAATGGGCCTGCTTTGCAGTAAATTGATGTATTTAAAAACGCCGCCTGTCATGATGGCGAAAATTGTCGTTGCATTCTGTTTGTCCTGGTAGGATGATATTAACTTGTTTCTTCTTTAACGTAAATATAACGTAGAATTTTTTAAAATACAAATTTGGCATAGGTCTTGTTGACGCGAATAAAAGTAGTTTGCTAGGTTCTTACGGGTGTAAATTACCCAAAATGGGCATATTGCTCATTATTAAGGCTCAAAAATCTCTATTTTATGTTAATAACTTTTTCTGTTTAAAGTTAATGGAACAGATAACAGCAGAAAATACAGGCTAAACTGCCTCAATATACACGAAGACCTTACTTTCATCCAGTTAGATACTAGCTTTTCAAATGCTCGAAATTTACTTTGAATATTCCATCTCTTTGCTATGCCTTGGCTTTGCCATAAGGTAAAGCAAAGGCATAGGAGAGGCATAGCTTTGCCGGAGTCTAGCAGCAGACAAAACAAGTGTTTTACACGCTCAATAAAGCCTTGTCTTAGCGTTTCTTACACTGACATTACTTTACACCTGATACTAGGTTTTACTGAATTTACTTAACATTTGATTTTGCTTTTCTTATAACACTTTACATACACTGAAGTTATTACTGAAATGACTTTACACGGTGTTGTTGAAGTGTATTCTCGGAGGTTTTTTTGCCGCTGCTCGTGCTTGTTTTTCGTGCTCTACCTAAATCCAGCAACCGCTCTTCAATCAATTTCAGGAACCGATTTATCTACTCCATAGATTTTCTAGCAAATTGATCCACATCGTTGAGTCGATTGTTATGCTAAAAGAATGAGGTATTCACAAAGTAGATGGACATATACATATGAAAAGATTTATTTTTTTTCTTGTATTCTGCTGTTTATCAGTGCATTTAAGCAATGGGCAGAATAGAGCGCTGGTTAGGACATACAAAAAGGCTATAAAAGTTACCTGTTCTCTGATCCAAATCCCATTCCTTCATACAACAACCTCTATCCTTATTTTCGGTTTGATGGCTTCACAGACAAATATACTTCCCTTTGAAGGTGCGACAACGGGTCGCCGAATTTACAGGCAGGCGCTGCTTAATCTGGCGCTTGAGAAAATAAGGCACAAGCGCTATGCTGAAGCTTTGCCGTTTATTGAACGTAGTAGGCTCTGGCCGGAGCAATTGGGTGCAGGCAAACCATACCCAGAATACGTGGACGAAAGGCTTGAAGACTGGTTAAGTTATTCCTGCCTGAAGGCCTTAAAAAGGCCGGGCACTGCAATTAAATATTTAAACAAGGTTGTCTCCTTTCAACCCGGCACAGAGAACGGTGTTCGGAACTTTTTTCAAGGCAACAGTTTACTTAGCGCATGGGCTCTTTGGTTAACGAAGGACAAAAGTACTGCGTTAAATTGGTTGAATGCACAATAAAGTCATTTCCTGAAGACGACATTTTAAAGTGGAGTAAGGAGAAGTTTGATCAGGAGCCGGCGGGTAATCCGCAGATTACAGCCTCTGAAATAGCCATTTTGGAACAATTACTTGGATTTGAATAAAGCGCTTGGCCTACAATTTGAAAATAGATTTTTTGGTTGTTGTTGCTGTTGTTTGTTTTCTTGCACTTAACTTATATCTTGGATGAATAAACCAACGATAACGTATGAGAACACAAGCTGGAGGACAGGATTTAATTGAAAGTACCGAGAGAAGTAAACGGGCCTTAGTCGTGGCTGTATTGGTTGCATCTTTAGGCTACTTCGTCGATATATATGATCTGTTGTTGTTCAGTATCGTTCGTATTCCCAGTCTGTTGTCTTTGGGACTAAAAGACCAGGAGGTTACAAATGCCGGTATTTTTCTGCTAAACATGCAAATGATCGGATTGCTTGTTGGAGGAATAGTTTGGGGTATTTTGGGAGATAAGAAAGGACGTTTATATGTTTTATTCGGTTCTATCTTTCTGTATTCTATTGCAAACATTGCCAATGGCTTTGTGCATTCTGTTGAAAGTTACGCCTTTTGGAGGTTTGTTGCCGGCTTCGGCCTGGCTGGCGAGCTTGGTGCCGGTATTACTCTGGTAGCAGAAATAATGCCGAAGGAAAAACGGGGATATGCAACCACAATCATTGCTTCTGTAGGCATCAGCGGAGCTGTAGTCGGTTATTTCATAGCGCAATACTTTGATTGGCGTACCTGCTTTTATATTGGAGGTGCTTTAGGCCTTTCCTTACTCTTGCTGCGGATTGGCGTTGCGGAGTCTGGCATGTTCGGGAAGGTTAAGGATGCTGATGTTCGTCGCGGTGACTTCTTATCACTCTTCAACAAAGCCCGCTTTTTCAAATACATGCGCTGTATCATCATTGGCATTCCGCTGTGGTTTGTCGTTGGTATTCTAATTACCCTCTCTCCTGAGTTTGGAAAGGTACTCGGCGTTCAGGGTGAGGTTAGTGCCGGTGCAGCTGTTGCATGTAGCTATGCTGGATTGGTGTTTGGAGATATTGCCGGTGGATTGCTAAGTCAATATCTTAAGAGCAGAATCAAGGTCGTATACACCTATTTGTTTCTTTCCATGATCACCATTTCTGCCTACTTTTTCCTTCATAACCTAAGTTTGTTCGCCTTTTATACCGTGTGTACCGTATTGGGGTTTTCAGTTGGTTATTGGGTGATCTTTATGACCATTGCCACTGAGCAGTTTGGCACGAACGTCCGTGCGACTGTAACGACTACCGTTCCAAACATCGTGCGCGGTTCCGTGGTTCCATTGTCTTTACTGTTGCTTTACCTTAAAGGGTTGTTTAATGGTTCTCTGATAAATGCAGGCATAACCGTGGCCGTATTTAGTCTCGGCGTTGCATTTTGGGCACTGGGGTACATGCAGGAAACTTTCCATAAGGATCTCGATTATCTTGAAGAGTAAACCTGAAAAGCAACCAGACTAAGGAAGGGGATCCGGGCCTGTAGGGTTTGCAGGGTCATAAATGGCAACGCCGACCTTTGAATCCGCACATCCATAGTACAAGAACCACTTTTTCTTGAAATAAACAAGGCCTTCAATAAAAACCGTTCCCGCAACGTACTGTCCGCTTTTTTCAAAAGGTTCCATTGGTCTAAGGAAGGGGACATCCAAACGGCCGATGGCTTTAGTAGGATCATTTGCATCGAAAAGGACCTGACCGGCACTGTAGGTGCCAGCATTGAATCGTTTGTCTCCTTTAGCAGGATCATTTTTGCCATTGTAAAGCAACACAATTCCCTTGGAAGTCAAGATTGCGGGTGGCCCGCATTCTGTTAGTGCACTATCAAAATAACCTTCCCGCGGGGAGATAAACGCCTTCAATTGTCCATTGGCATCTACAACCGGCTCCCAATCAACCAAATTATCTGATGTTGCACCGTACACGCCCAATTCGCCCCAGTACATCCAATACTTTCCATTAATTTTTGCAATTACCTGCTTGTCTCCTACAAGCCTGGTTACGATGGAGGCGGATTTATGCGGTTTTTGGAAGATGTCATTGTTCTTTGCATTTTCAAAGATTGGCCCATGCTTTTTCCAGGTCAGCAGGTCTTTAGAAGTAGCCACGCCAAGGCGTGGGATCTGCCTGTTCCACTGGGTATAGAAAACAACGTAGGTGCCATCGCTGGTTACCGCAACGCGGGGATCTTCCGTGCCTCCTGGCCATTCATTTGCCTTCTGGTCATCATTGCCAGGAAAAAACACAGGTTTACTTTTCCGTTTAAAACTTAGTCCATCTGCACTCTCTGCATAACCCAACCGCGAAGTGCGAAAGCCAATACCTTCTCCGGACCTATCTTCTGCACGATACAAAACCACGATTTTTCCGTTTCTTAGGATAGCTGCCGGGTTGAATGTGTCGTTTGATTCCCATTTCACCGCTCGTTTTAGTACAGGGTCCATAAATTCAGATGAGGTATCGGGTGTGACTACAGGATTGATATTCTTAGGTCTTGAAAAGCCGCCTAGCGCCCAGCCGGGTAAGGTGTTTGCCTGCTGTTGACTAAAACTTTCTTGCTGCATAAGAAGGCAGAAAATTGAGAAAGCAACTGTTTTTAGGTTTTGATACTTCATATGGTTTAAGTGACTAAGGTTCAAAGGTGTTTTTTGTTTGAATGCGTTTTTAATTTAGCAAAAGAAAATGAAATGGTGTGTGTGGAAAACAATTCACATCAAATGTCTATTTATAACAAGTAAAAGTCTTGTGATATTAACAATGAACAACTTCCCTTTGTAGAGTTGTTTTGTAGTTTTGTAATTACGCTGAATATAAACTCAATTATCCTTAATGCCTATTTCTACCGATCCTTTTTTTAAGGCCTTCTTTAATTCTCCAATACCCAGGGTTATTCTTGAATCCGACATTCCGGACTTCAGCATTTATTCATACAATCAAGCATACTCGAAAGTATCACATACGGAGGGAAGAGATTTGGCCGGTTTGAGCCTTTGGAAGGCTTTTGACCCTAAAATTGCAGGAGGTAATGGTGCGGAAAAATTGCTTGACCTGCTTAAACATGCAATTGAAACCAAGACGCTTGTAAACACAACTCCATTTCGATACGATATACCTGGGCCCGAGCAGCAAGAATCTGAATTTAACTGGTGGCAACTGGAGATCATTCCTGTTGTAGACGAGTGTAACTCGGTTACACATCTAATGCTCACAACGAACAATGTTAACGAAAAGGTATTCGCCGAACAGGCACTTTCTCGCAGCGATAAGAGCCTGCAGCTGCTAAATGAAGAACAAGCGGCAACCAATGAGGAACTTTCGGCTTTGAATGAAGAATTGTCCGCATCTAACGAAGAACTTAGGCAATCACAGGAAAGTCTTGAGCAAATTAATGGCGACCTCGAAGGGGTTGTTGAAAACCGCATGAGGGCGTTGAGAGAAAGTGAGACTACTCTGCGTAATCTGGTTATGACCGTCCATCATCCACTGGTATTGCTAAAAGGAAGGGATTGGGTTGTCGAAATTGCGAATCAGCAGTTGGTTGAATTATGGAATAAGACACTGCCTGAAGTACTTGGTAAACGTCTCATGGACATTTTGCCCGAAATTCAAGATCAGCCATTTCCAAAGCTGCTAAAGCAGGTTTATGATACCGGCATTAGCTACGGCCAGGAAGAAGAATTGCTTGTCGTTAACACGCCTGAAGGCAGGGTTGAAAAATATATTAGCTTTTACTATGATCCGATGTATGATAGCGAAGGCGCCGTTTCTGGGATAATCGTTGCTGCAGAGGACATAACCAGTAAAGTAGAAGCCAGGTATGCTCTTGAACAAAGCTTTCGGAAAGAACAGGAACTCAATGAAGAAATAACGGCGATGAACGAGGAGTTGACTGCATCAAACGAAGAGCTAATCGTGACAAATGAAGAGTTGATCGATATTGAGAAAAGCCTTCAAGAAACCGTGAAGCGACTTGCAGACAGTGAGGCGCGCATACGGTACATGGTGGCTGATGCTCCTGTTGCTATCGGTTTACTTAGTGGTGAAGACCTGGTTGTTGAATCAGCAAATGCTAAGATCCTTGAAGTATGGGGCAAGGACCGCTCCATTATTGGAATGCCATTGTGCCTGGCTTTGCCAGAAATCAAAGGACAGCCCTTCATGGATATCCTTGGAAACGTCTTTGAAACAGGGGAGCCGTATTATGGAAATGAAGTTAAGGCGAACCTGGAATACAGTGGGGTAATGAAGGAGGTTTACTTTAATTTTGTTTATCACCCATTAAAGCACAATACCGGAAGAACGGTGAGTATAATGTTGGTTGCCACGGATGTAACTGAACAGGTACAAGCAAGGCAGGTTGTAGAAGCAAGCGCGACCCGATTCCGGTTTATTCTGAATGCTATACCTCAGCAAGTTTGGACTGCAGAACCCAATGGCGCTCTTGATTATGTAAATCAGGTGGTATGTAATGATTTTGGTAAGAGTGAGGCGCACATTGTTGGCTATGGATGGCAGGAGTTCATACATCCGGAAGACATCAGCGAATGCTTGCAAAAATGGCAGAACGCATTAGAGACCGGGAGAGAATACGTCGCCGAATTTCGCCTGTTATTTGAGGAAGGAAGTTACGTTTGGCACCTGGCGAGAGCAGTTCCACTGATTGAACAAGGTGAAATCAAACTGTGGCTGGGTACCAACACAAATATTGACATGCATAAAAGCAATTCACAGAAAAAGGATGAATTTCTTTCCATCGCAAGTCATGAATTGAAAACCCCTTTGACAAGTATAAAAGCATACAACCAGCTGATCTCCCGCTCAAAGGATATCGATAAGCTACAGGGCTTTGTTGGGAAATCTGCAGAGCACATCGTTAGGTTGGAAAGGCTTATTGCGGATCTGCTGGATGTTACCAAGATAAATGCGGGTAAGTTGAACTACAATATGCAGCCATTTAGCTTTAAACAGATGTTGCAAGAAAGTATTGAAAGCGTTCAGCATACTTCCTTAACCCACCGTATTGTCCTGCAATCTGCTGCAGATGTGATGTATGTGGGAGATAACTTTAGATTGGAGCAAGTAATGAACAACTTTTTGACCAACGCTGTGAAATATTCTCCGGATGCAGAAGAAGTTGTTGTAAACTGCAAAGTGGAGGGCGGCAATATTATAGTTTCAGTTCAGGATTTCGGCATTGGGATTGCAGAAGACAGCCTGGATAAGTTGTTCGATCGTTATTACCGGGTAGATAATACCGCCATGCGCTTTGAAGGTCTTGGATTAGGCCTCTTTATTTCTTCTGAAATATTAAAAAGGCACCAGGGCAGTTTTTGGATTGAAAGCGAACAAGGGAAGGGCTCAACATTCTTTTTCCGTCTCCCGATAGAACAAAAAGTATTAAAAAAGCGGGTAGTTAAGAATGCTACATTTTACCAGGATAATTCTATTTCAGTGACCTACAATAAATCTAAAAACAGACTAGACGTAGATTGGGAGGGATTCCAAGACCTTAACTCTGTTAAACATGGGGGAATCATTATGCTGGAAATGCTACGCAATTGTAAAGCCGATAAATTATTAAATGATAACACAAGAGTGCTGGGTACCTGGTCGGAAGCTTCTGATTGGGCAGGAAAAGAATGGCTCCCTATGATGGAGGAAGCAGGGTTAAAGTATTTTGCCTGGATATTCTCCACCAGTGTTTTCAGCCAGTTGTCAGCAAAAAAGAGCATTGATGTAATGCATGGAAATGTAGTTACTCAATTCTTTACTAGTATTGAATTGGCTGAGGAATGGTTGGATAGTGTTTAGTGTGTTTTAACTACAGTTTTCCTCCACAATTACATTTTAATTTCGATTCATAAATTTCTTATTATTATCCGATGGAAAAAAGGTTGCAGCTTTCAGTTCTGTTTTGTATTATCTTTATGCATCTAGGTTTTGCACAGGTGCCAGATTCCACTAACCATAAATCGGTAGGTATAACTGGCATGGCTGATCGCCAAGATCCTCCTGAATATAAACCTAAGCCAAGAGCCTTTATCATTCCGGCTGTTTTTGTTGGTTATGGACTGGTGTCTCTGGCGGGTGACAATCCGGTCCGGAGACTTGATTTCAGCAGTAAAAATAAGCTTCAGGAAGACCATTCGCGATTCGCAAATCACGCTGACAATTTTTTACAATATGCTCCAGGCGTTGCAGTATTTGGATTAAATGTGGTTGGAGTAAAAGGAAAGCACAGCCTAATTGATGCAGCCGGCATTTATGTGATGACCGGGATCATTACCGGTGTAAGTGTAGAAAGCGTCAAGAAAATTACAAATAGACAACGGCCGGATGCTTCCAATAACTATTCCTTCCCCTCTGGTCATACAGCAACCGCTTTTGCCTCTGCTGAGTTCCTCAAACAGGAATACAACGATGTCTCGCCTCTTTATGGCGTTGCAGGTTACGCCATTGCAACGGGTACGGGAATTTTGAGGTTGTACAACAACAAGCATTGGGTTAGTGACGTGGTGGCTGGCGCAGGTTTCGGCATAGCCTCAACAAAGCTCGCTTACTTCTTGTATCCTAAGGTGAAAAAAGTTTTTACTGGAAAAGGGAAATTGAATTATTCACTTGTACCATCTTACCAAGATCGCGTATTTGGGCTCAATCTTAACGGTACCTTTTAGATTAACTTTCTGCCAACTGGGTTTTCTTCTTTAAGTATAATAAGCACAAGAAGTACAGGCAAATTATGCCAAGGAATATTCCTGCAGTAACGTCTGTAAACCAATGTGCACCTAGATACATGCGCGAAAAGGGAACAAGAAAGATCATCAGGAAAGAGAAGCCGCCTGCTAAAATCCTAACAAATCTATTAACTGATTTAAGCTGTAGCATTAGGAACAATATGAATCCAAAGAACATGGTGTAAAATAAAACATGTCCACTGGGAAAACTCTGTTGTTTCGCTTTATCGATAATCCTGACCAGGTCGTCTGTTGGCCGCGGTCTGTTTACAATGATCTTTATAACCGAACTAATTAGTCCTGAAATCAAGGTGAATAGGGTATAGAGCGCTTCGCGCTTATATTTGAAAACATAGAATAAAGCGGCAGTCAATACAACCATTGATACCGAGATTTTCGTGTAGCCGAACCAGGAAACGAAGGTCATGCTTTGATCCAAAAAGTTGTTTTGGTGTTCCTGGACTTCGGTGGATACATCTATGTCAATCCAGGTCGGGGGAAAAAGAATGACGAAGACGGTTAATAAGATAAAACCTAGGCCCAACAATGCAATAAGATAGATTAGTAGACGCTTTCGGTTCGTGTAAATTCTATTGTAGAAACTCGGTTTCATTTATGGGTTTTAACTTTTAAACAGATATTGAAGGCATTTGGCTTTGATAATGTAGTTTTTTTCGGTGAATAAATTTAGCTTCCATCCCCCGCTCGAACCTGAAACCTTGCGTTCTTCGGTTTTAATTAATAGTTTTATCACATAGCTGGCCCCAATGGTCTTTGTTAGGTTACACACGACATGAATAAAAATTCCTTCTTAAAATCCCAGTACGGCCTTCTAGCTATTCTAATTTTTGTTTGCAGCATAGCGAATGCACAAACAAAATTGTTAACTGCCGCAGAGCTGAAACCTTTTGGCCGGTATGCTTACAGTAAGAAGTTGGGTTTGGAAATGATAAGTTCGGCAGTGCATTTCGGGTTCAGCTTTGAAGGTGATTCTTGTTCCATAGCCGCCTCGATACCAGATGTAAATGGACATAATTATTTGCAATATGAATTGGATGGCAAATACCAGAAAAGGATCTTAGTTTCTGGGAATTCAAGTAAAGCCTTAGTTTTCCGAGGATCGGGGGCAGGCCGCCACAAACTTTGGATCTACAAGGCGACAGAAGCACATACCGGCCCAATATTTATAAAAGAGGTTAGGGGCAGGGGCCTAAAACCTATTTTGCCTACTAAAGCTCCTTTAATTGAATTCATCGGAAATAGTATTACTTGTGGAGCTGCAGCTGACGCCTCCGAAGTGCAATGTGGGGCAGGAGTGTATCATGATCAGCATAACGCCTATATGGCCTACGGTCCAAGGCTGGCCCGCGCTTTACACGTCAACTTTATACTGAGCAGTGTTAGTGGAATTGGTATCTACCGCAATTGGAATTCGGATAGCCCTGTGATGCCCAAGGTTTATGAAAAGACGGACTTCCAGGAATTAAGCAAAAGACTTTGGAATTTTAAGTTGTATTCGCCAACAATTGTCAGCATTGCTTTAGGTACGAATGACTTTAGTAATGGAGACGGCAAAACGCCAAGAAAGCCCTTTGATGCTGATGAATTTACAAGTCGCTATGTCGACTTTGTTAAGCTTGTCAAGTCTAAATACCCGAAAGCACGCATTGCATTATTAAGCAGTCCGATGGTAAAGGGCGAGTCTGCGAGAATACTTGAAAGATGCCTCATTACGGTTAAGAAGCAGATCGGTTTGGCTTATCCCTTAGACAAACCAATCGCAACCTTCTTTTTTCCTGCTATGGAGGCTCGCGGGTGTTCTGGGCATCCGAGTGTAGCGGATCACCTTATTTTATCGCAGCAACTGGACCCGTTTTTTAAAACGTTGTTGGCAACGAACTAGAGGGATTACATTTTAGTGGGATTGAAAAGCAAAAAGTTGATCCTTTACTTTCCGTGCTGTCCACCCACATCCTTCCACCTTCACGTTTAATTATTTCAGAGGAAATATACAGTCCTAAACCAAGGCCGGGGAAGGTGTGCTGCATATCGCCGCTTACACGATAGAATTGGTCAAAGACTTTACCGACGTTTTTTGCTGATATTCCAATACCGAAGTCCTGAACACACATGGTTATTTCTGAACTTCCAAGGCGGGAAAACACATTAATTTTATTTGCTTCAGGAGAATATTTGATGGCATTAGTGACTAGATTTACAATTACCTGCCCGATTCTCTCCTTGTCGCCGTAGACCAAACCTGTCGGCTGTAGGCTGGCATCTAAGGTGTGCTTTTCCGTTGTTCGCTGCAGGTCTTCGAGAAGATCACTTACGAGCTCATTGAAGTCGAAATCTGTGTTGTTAAATTGAAGCTTGCCGGAGTTGATCTTTGTCACGTCTAGCAAGTCGCTGATCAGATTTGTTAAACGGTTAAGTTGTGCGTCCATCTTATTAATCATCATCGCTTCACGGACATCACCTTTTTTCAGCATCATTTTCTCTAAAACTTGGGCGTAGGCTTTCAAACTGGTAACCGGCGTTTTCAGTTCATGGCTCGCTATTCCAATAAAGTTATCTTTCTGCTGCTGTAGAAGTTTCTGTTCGGTAATGTCAACACAGGCGCCGATGTAACCTGTAAAAGATCCGTCTGGAGAATACTGAGGCCTTCCATCGGCGAAACACCAATGCAAGGAACCATCCACGTGTTTAATCCTAAACTCAGCCTCATAGAGGCTCTTCTCCAAAAGGGCCTGGATAAATTTGTTTTTTGCGATCGCTCTGTCTTCCCGCACAATCGCATTTAGCCAGCCGTAACCTATTTGTTCTTCACAAGGTAAGCCTGTCCAGTTAACCCAGGTATCATTGATATACGTAATGCGTCCGTTCTCGTTCGACTGCCATAATCCGGTAGGTGCTGCAGTGGTAATGCTTCTGAGCAAAGCTTCACTTTTCTTCAAGGCCTCTTTTGCAGCTACTTCTGGCCTCAGGTCACGCATTACTGCGCCGATGCCTATTACCTCGCCCGTATCAGGTTCGTCTATTCTTATTAAGCTGTTGAAGACAGGAATCAATTCTCCGCTGTGCAGCTGCCTGATATTGATGGTTCCAGACCATTCGCCTTTTTCCATCACCGTAGGTAATATTTCCGACTGTACCTTCTTGAAATCATCTTCAGTATGTAACTGAGAAATATTGATTTTAGGTAATTCTTTCTCTTGTTCCAAACCCAATAGCGTTTTTCCCGCCTGATTTAAGTAGGAGTTTGTGCCATCGAGGTTTAAAATTGCCATCATATCAACACTGTTCGTAACAAGTGCTATTAACTTTTTCTGCTGGGTTTTAAGGTGTTTTTGAGCTGTGATATCTAAAATTGTACCTAGAATCCTAATGGCCTTGTCATTATTGTAGTAAACTTTTCCTACCAAACGTGCCCAGTGGAGGGTTTGGTCTGGCCACAGGATCCGGGCCTCATAAAACAATTTGCCAGTTTGAATTGCGCGTTTATGCGCTCTTTCAAGTTTAGCGCGATCATCTGGATGAATCTGCTTTAGGTATTCAGCCCTGGTGACAGGCAGTTTAAAGCCGAAAATACTTGCAAAAGTGGCAGAGGTAATAATTTCGCCAGTTTCCAGATTCAGGTCAAAAGTTCCCAAGCCCACTGCGTCTACTGCCAAACGGGCGCGCTCTTCAGCTTCCTCTATTAACGCCTCTGCTTTGACACGATTTGTAACCTCTGTTGCCACAGCTATAACGCCGATGATACTGCCGTCGTCTGTACGATAAGGTTCATATATGAAGTCCAAATGTACGATCTCCGTGCTTCCTTCCCGGGTTATGGGAACCGTTAACCCCTGCCCCTTAAAAGGGACTCCAGTTAGTCTTACCTGATCAAGTAGTTCCTCAAAACCCCTTCCACGAGCGTGGGTAAGTACATCAAAAATCGGCTTTCCCAGCACTTCTTCCATTGCTTTTCCATACAACTCACATAAAGTAGGATTGATTAGGTCGACGATGTAGTCTGAACCTAGAAAAATGCCAATGGCCACAGGAGCCTGCATAAAAATAGAATAGAGTTGCTTACGTTGCTGTTTGAGTGCTTCCAAGGCGAACTTTTCACGTAATGCGAGTTTGTGAACTTCCGTAACGTTTAAGAGTAGGTGAATAATAAAGCGTACTTCACCTTGATCGTCTAAGACCGGAGTGTTGGTTGCAGTCCAGTAACGCTCTTTAAACCCCATTCCGTCTGCAGTGGGTATGTCGAACCGATAGTCCGTGGTTGTATGCGGTGCTTTGCTGCTAATGGCCTCATATAAAGAAGCTTTTTGTAGTTCAATACTAAGCTTAATTTCATCGATCGTGTTTATTCTAAAAGCAGAAAACAAGGAATTGTGGAGGAGTTGCTCGCGCTTCGTGTTTGTAGCCTTCAAATAAGCATCATTGACATCAAGGATTGTAAAATCAGGTGCATTCGGTTTGATGATTACTCGTAATCCTGGCCCCCAATGAAATATGTCTTTGTAGTCTTCGGTCGCAATCGGTCCAGTCATAAAAATTTAAATTCTAAGGGGGAGGTCTCTTAAATGGCTAGTGATTTAACATATAAGCTGTCTAAAAGATTTAAATAAATGCCTATAGGACAAATTTGACGGGCTGCCACATGTTGCATGGGCCTTTAGAAATCATTGGGAAAGTCAGGTATTAGGGCGCTGAGCAAAGCAAATTTGAAAGATTCACCAGTTAATTCATGCGTTTTCATAATAAATTTTGGAAAGTGATCTGCTTTATATAATTTAGTCTACTAAATAGGTAGAATTAATATACCTTTACGTAATGAAGCAGTTATTTGATTTTAAGAGCTCCATTTTCTCATTACTATATTTTTGAATTGAAATTAACACCGCCCTATATAAATTGGCCTAACATAATAATTATGAAACAAGCTTACCTAAAAACATTTCTTCTTTTGCTCGTATTCGCATATCTATTGCCACTGCACGCTGCGAAGGCACAGGAAAATCAACTTGTTGAAGTTTCCGGAACTGTACTCGATCGTGATTCAAGAGAACCACTGGCGGGGGTGGGTGTTGTTATTAGAGGGACAATGGCCGGAACTACGACTGACCAAAACGGCAGTTTTAAGTTGCGTACCAAACTAAAGTTCCCATTTCATCTGGTATTCTCCAGTGTGGGCTTTCAAACCCAGGAATTTCAAGTTAAGGATCTCAGCAGTAAGCTAAATATCGAACTGTCAACACAGACCCTGCTGGCGAATGAAGTTGTGATTACAGCTTCTAGAGTGCCTGAAAAAATATTGAAATCGCCTGTGGCAATCGAAAAGCTAGACATTAGAGCGATCAGGCAGTCTCCTGCACCAAGCTTTTATGACGCCCTTGAGAACGTTAAAGGGGTGCAAATGACCACAGCAAGTTTGACTTTTAAAATCCCAAACACCCGCGGTTTCAACATTCCAAGTAACTATAGGTTTATGCAGCTTGTTGATGGGATAGATATGCAGGCGGCCACACTGGGTGTTCCACTCGGGAATGCAATCGGCCCTACGGAACTTGATATTGCCAGTATTGAGATTACGCCAGGAGCAGCATCAGCCCTTTATGGCATGAACGCAATCAATGGAATGTCCAATCTTATAACTAAAAGCCCATTTTTTTACCAGGGACTTAGTCTTTATCAGAAAGGCGGCTTGAACCATTTGGGGGGTACCGGCAGGGATGTAAGTGGCCTGTCTGAAACAGCAATCCGCTATGCGAAAGCTTTCAACAACAAGTTTGCATTCAAAGTTAATTTGAGTTATCTGCGTGGGACCGACTGGTTATCTGATACACGTACCGACCAAAACCCGAATAGCTTAAAGAGTGCAAACCCCAACTTCTCGTCTTTAAACGGGCAATATAATATTGCTTTTGATGGTTGGAACAAGTATGGAGATGATGTGCTTGCCGGAAGTAACTCGGTTTCGGTTTCCGGGCTGACCATCAATGGACAAACCAATCAAACCTTGAATGTTGCCAGGACAGGCTATTGGGAACGGGATCTTGTTCATCCGAAAGTAGACAACCTTAAGTTTGATGCTGCATTGCATTATCGCATAGGCGAGGTTGCAGAAATTTCTTACGATTACCGGATCGGAAAGATGGATGGTGTTTTTCAGCGAGGCAACAAAATTCAACTTGATAATGTTATCATCCAAAACCACAAACTTGAAGTAAAAGGCAATAACTTCCTTGTGCGTGCATACATGTCCCTGGAGGATTCAGGTGACTCGTACAACGTTAAGCCCTTGGCCGACAACTTGGATCTTGCAAGCGGCGGTAGCGGCTCGGTATGGGGTGGAAAATATAAAACTGCTTTAAACGACTTTGCTCTTCAGAATGGTGGTGCTTTGACCAGCGAGAACCTAGCAGCTGCAACGGCATATGCGAGGCAGCAAGCAGATGCCGGAAGGGTAGAACCAGGTACAGCTGCCTTTGATGCGCTGAAGAAGACAATTGTAGGCATTAATAACTGGGATATCAAATCATCAACTATCCCCAATGCGCCTGAAACTGGTGGAGCGGCTTTGATTCAAAAAAGCAGATTATATCATGTAGAAGGGCAGTGGGATCTTTCTAAGCAGGTGAAATATTTTGATTTGCTGGTAGGTGGTGATGCGAGAATGTATGAGATTATTCCAGATGGAAATAGTTTTGTTGATTTTAGTCGTCCGATAAGTGATCGGGGTACGCCATTGGAAGATGGAACCTACGGGAAGAACATCCATTACAAGAAGATCGGCGGTTTTACACAGGTGACAAAAACGCTGTTTCAGGAGAAATTAAAATTATTTGGGTCAGTTCGTTACGATTACAACCCGGAGTTTGATCCGAAATATACACCAAGAGTAGCTGCGGTTTACTCACCTGACATACACAATAACTTTAGGGTAACATACCAGCAAGGATACCGTTTCCCTGGTCTTTTTGAAGCCTTGTCTTATGTGAATAATGGTAGGGTTAAACGTGTTGGTAGCTTGCCTTATATTAATGAAGGCTTAGGATATTTGGATAACAGCTATACAAGAAGCTCTGGGGTTCTATTTAATGCCGCCGTTAATGCAGCGGTTGCCACAGGAGCCGACAGAAATGCTGCTGCTCTAGCAAACCGGGATTTGCTTGTAAAAGCGAACCTTCCGAATGCTGGACCAGAGAAGATAAACTCTTTTGAGGTTGGTTATAAGAGCGTGTTCTTAGAAAGCAAGCTGTTTTTCGATATTGATGCGTACACAAACACATACACTGGCTTTTTAGGGCAAGTGCAGGTTGACGTTCCCAAAGGGGTAACCGTTGGATCAGATCAGGCTGTACTGAACATGCTTGATCTTAACCGGGATGCTGGGCAAGATCGTTACCGCGTTTACACCAATGCGAAAAATAAGTACCGAAATTATGGATCTGCAGTTGGCCTTACATACAACTTTTATCAGAAGTATACTTTAGCAGGAAATGTAAGCTACAACAAGATTAAGTCAAATGCGACCAATGATGTCTTCGTCACCGGCTTCAACACGCCTGAGTGGTCCACCAATTTAACTTTTGGAAATAGAGAGATCATAAAGAATGTTGGCTTTAGCGCGGTTTATAAATGGCAAAATGCATTTTTATGGGAGAGTCCACTGGTAATTGGAAGAGTGGCGGCAATACATACCTTCGATGCACAAATAAGTTTTCAGATACCAAAAGCCAACGCCAGCTTTAAAGTAGGTGGAACAAATATTTTTAATAAGCCATTCCTTCAATATGCGGGTGGACCAACGCTTGGTGCCTTGTATTATGCATCTGTTATGTTTGAAGGACTACTTAACCGGTAGGTTCCCTGTGGATGGGTTTTGCATGGTAGGTAGCCCATCCATACTTACACTGTTTTTTTCTTTTATATAAGCACTTAGACCTTCCGGGCCCTTTTTTGCTGCCCATTTATAAGCCTGGTCACGCTCACCTTGATAGCTGTAGTAAGGTATACCAAAGCCACAGGAGGTCTGTACTTTATGGATATTGGCGACTATAATCTGTCTGGTTAGCAAATCAGTTTTAAAGTTGCTTGATAAAACTTCCCATTCTTCGTCTGCAGGTAACACGGTGTACCCAGATCCATAAAGTCGCAAAATATTTGGTGCGCCTTCGAAGGCACAAAACATGATTGTAATTCGCCCATTTTCTAAGATATGTGCCGATGTTTCATTGCCGCTACCAACGATATCAAGATAAGCAACCTTTGTTGCAGAAAGTACCCTAAAGGTATCCATCCCCTTTGGGGATAGGTTCACATGTCCATCTCCCGAAAGCGGAGCTGAGCTCACAAAAAACATTTTTTGGTTTTCTATAAAGGATTGATGACTACTACTAATGTTCTCGAAAAACTTGCCCATACCTTGTGAATTAACGCTGTGTGCGAATATAGAAAATTTCATATATCAAGACACATAAATTAGATAACCACAATAAGATTTGTATAATTAGTGTAAAATATGAAACACTTTTTTACTTTTGTGATTGAGGAGAAAACGAATTTAAACCTAACAACAACCTCAGCTATCCGTATTGTTCTGGTGATTAGCCATTAGCTTGATACCTATATTTGATAAAATGAATACAACTACATCAGGTCATACCATCAGAAAGCGTTTTTCGCTCAGACGACTTTCCATACAACAACGCCTCCCTTTTTTCATTTGTGTTTTGTTGTTGACAATAATATTGACGTTTAGTTGGGTTTCTTACATTGGTGTTCAAAAGGCTTCATTGAGTATCGGCGCGGAACGCGTAACCACGCTTGTAGAGCAATTAAGTAAAAGTTTTAAAGAATCGATAAACAACTTTGGTGTTATCACCCAGGCTGTTGCGAAAGAAAAAAGTGTTAGACAATTTTTGCAAACAGGTGGAGGTAGCTCCAGGCAAGAAGCATTTGATGCACTGAAGAAGTTCGCAACAAAAGATACGCTCTCTAAATCTGTCCTTTTGCTGGATACCGCAGGGAAGACCTTGCTAAATTCAGGGAATGTAGAACTCTCTGCAAAAGTGGATGTCGATTCGCTTATTTCTCCTGTACCCGACAAAATGCAGAAGAATGCGGTGGGAAAGATTATCCTCCACAAAGGGTCTATGTATTATCCTGTTATTGTAACGCTAAAGGATAAAAAGAAGACGATCGGATACCTGGTTAACTGGAGAGTTTTAAAGGCTACACAAAAAAGTATAGATCAATTGGCACAAATTCTTGGTGCAAATGGAAAATTATATTTCGGAAATGATGATGGGAAATTCTGGACTGACCTGATGAAACCGGTACCAAGGCCGCCTGCAGACTCAAAAGCCTTGCAGCATGTTGTCGAATATTCCCGTAAAAACGGAGAGTTGTTAATAGGCTCTGTCCGGAGCATCCCAAATTCAAGATGGTTGATCCTTGTTGAAATTTCAGGATCTGCCGTAATGGAGCCAGCACATCTTTTTCTTAAGTGGGTCATCATTATCGGGATAATCCTGGTGATTGTTGGC
>JAQBOT010000237.1 GCA_028287885.1 Pedobacter sp. | reverse complement strand
GCTGCCGGTCTTGTAACTTAAGGCTTGCGCAGGCATACCCATATAGCGTTCAATCTCGGCAACTGCCCCTTCCTCACTAATAGCTTCGTTATCCATCATGTACTTTATTGCATCCCCTCTACTCATGCCTTTCGTATGAATGCCAACATCTACAACCAAACGTATGGCACGGTGCATTTCATCGCCAAGGGCGCCCATATGCTGGTAAGGATCTGTATATAAGCCGAGTTCTTTCCCAAGCGATTCACAATAAAGCGCCCAGCCCTCGATGTAAGCGCCATAGAAGGTATACCTGCGGAATTTAGGTAAGCTTGTATTTTCTTGTGTTAAGGAAATCTGGTAATGGTGGCCCGGTATAGCTTCGTGCAGAAACAGAGATTCCATACCCGAGGTGATGTTAAATTTTCTAGCATCCAGGATCGGAACATAGAAGATGCCAGGCCTTTTGCCGTCTGCTGATCCCTGAGAATATTCTGCACTGGCGGATGCTGCGCGGAATGCCTCGGTCTGCCTGATCTCAAAAGGTGTCTTAGGGGTGTGTTTGAAAAGCTTTTTCAGGTTAGGCTCCATACGTTTATGGATGTTCTCAAAGGCAGCGAGTACTTCCTTTGGCGATTTGTATGGTGTAAAGCGCTTATCCGTTTTCATGAATTCGAAAAATGATTTAAGGTCCCCCTTAAAGCCAACACTATTCTTGATGCTGTCCATCAACGTACGGATCCTGGCTACCTCTTTCAGTCCTATGCGATAGATTTCTTCCGGTTTACGGTCAGTTGTTGTCTGCTGTCGTACCAGGTAGGCGTACATCTCTTTTCCGTGAGGTAACGACGACAAGCCAGAGGTTAGGCTAGCTTTTGGCAAGTATTCATTTTTAAGATAATCTCCCAACTTTTTATATGTTGGAACTACGACCTTCATGATCGCCTGTTTATACTCGGCAGTTAAACGTGTCTTTTCTGAGCTGGAAAAATCTTTTGGAAATAAGTTAACAGGTTCATAAAACAGGCTTTTCGCCGGATCCGTTACAACCATACTGTACATTTGAGGATACATTTTAACCACATTCGCTTTAGGCAATACGATACCGGAGTCGACGCCCTTCTTAAAGTTTGAAATAGCCGTATCCGCCCAAACCGAAAAGGCATTCAGTCGCTTCAACCAATCCTCATAGTCCTTTACCGTCTTAAAAGGTTGGGCACCTGTTCCAGATCCAAACTGACCAATGGTGAGCGGCAAAGAGGACATCTGATTGAATGGTAAATACTCAAATCGAAAGTTAAACCCTTTTAAAGCAGTACTAGCCTGATCCTTAAGCACGGCATAGGAAATCTTTTCAGTTTCATTCAGCTGTTCCAGGTCGTAGTTATTCAAGCTATCCAGGTATTTTTTGTAATACGCTTTTGTTTGGCTTAGATAAGCTTCGCCGTCGTTCGGCAGCAAGTCGTTGTACCTGTTGTCACCAGCATACGTTGCATTCAAAGGAAAGAGCTTTAGACCCTCCTCATAATAATGATCTGTTAGTTTTGCGAAGCGCTTGCTTTCTGATGTGTCAGCAGATTTATGCTGGCTGCATGAAGCAAGTAACAATAAAAGAAGGCAGGGGTAAATGAAAGGTTTCATTGGCTGGACTACTTTTTGCAATTTAAAACTTTAACTGGCAATCAATGCCTGGTAGTTAAGAAAATTTACGAAAGTTAGTAGTTGTTATCGGAACGGATTTTTTTATATGACACATCAAGCGCACATCAAACACACATCAAACACACATCAAACGCACATGGTATGTGTCTAAGCGGTGTGTACGATGTGTGTTAACTCTGAAGCAAATCTGGGAATGTTTCAAATCCTGCTCCAATCATTTTTGTCTGGAGTATGGAATTTTTTAGGCAGTTATTCTGTTAAATTTTATGGCAAAAAAAAGAAGTCCCGACTTGTGGTCAGGACTTCTTAACAGCATTGGTAAATTGGTCTTAACCCTTCTTGCTTTCTACGGTTTTAAACACCGAAGACAAGTTATCATTGGCTTGGCAGGTTACACCCAGGTCTTTTATGAAACCAGTTTCTAAACTGTACACCCAGCCATGAATCTTAAGCTTTTTTCCAGCAGCCCAGCGGTTTTGAATGATAGAAGTTTTAGTCACGTTGAATACACCTTCGCTGACATTTAATTCTACCATGCGATCTACTTTTTTCTTTGGATCGGAAATGCTATTGAGTTCATGTTCGTGTAGTCGATAGACATCTTTGATGTTCCTTAGCCAGTTGTCTATAATACCGAATTGATTGTTGCTCAAAGCTGCTGCAACACCGCCGCATCCGTAGTGTCCACATACAATTACGTGTTCTACTTCTAAGATATTAACTGCATAATCCAGCACACTTAGCATGCTCATATCGGTATGCACCACAACATTTGCAATATTTCTGAGAACGAATATGTCGCCCGGGTTGGTATTGGTAATCTGGTTCGCTGGTACCCGGCTATCCGAGCAGCCGATCCAGAGAATCGGTGGCTTTTGGCCTGCCGATAAGCGGGCAAAATATTCCGGATCTTCAGCTAACGTTGCTGCGACCCATTCTTTGTTTCCTTGTAGTAATCCTTCGTATGTGATTGGCTGATGAGCAGCACGTTCTAATTTTGCACACATAATAATTTAATTAAAAGTTTCTTGTAAAGTATTCATGTTTATTTTTGGCACAACGTAGTTCTTCCGGACATTTTCTAAAGTTACGATAACGCCCTTGGTATAAGCGTTGTGCTTATAGTTAAATATTGTCTCTAAAACATCCGGATCAATATACCGCGCATTACTTCCGTCAATAACGACGTTAGTCTCATTTGGTATATGGGTAAGCATAATTTGAATGGCTGCTTTATTTAGAAAGGAGACTTCCTCGGCAAGCTTTATTCTGATGTGCTTCTTATCCCCCTCTTCTGTAATCTTGTAGAAAAAAGAATTACGCATGTTGGTACGCAGCAAATAGAAAGTGGACACGACCATCCCGAGGGCTACACCTTTGAGCAGATCAGTAAGCAATACTGCTACGATCGTAACGACAAAAGGAATAAACTGGTCCCAACCTTTTTGATACATATGTTTGAATAAAGCAATCCTCGTAAGCTTGTAACCGGTAACCAATAGTATAGCCGCTAGACAAGCCAGGGGAATTAAATTGATTACAAAAGGAATAAATAAAAGCGAAAGCAGCAACCAGCAGCCATGAAAAAATGCAGACATTTTTGTTCTACCGCCAGCATTCACATTTGCAGAACTCCGTACGATCACAGAAGTCATCGGTAATCCACCAAGCAGTCCACTCACTACATTTCCCATCCCTTGTGCTACAAGTTCCCGGTTGGTTGGAGAAACACGCTTTATCGGGTCTATTTTATCAATGGCCTCTATGCTTAACAAGGTTTCTAAACTTGCTACAATGGCGATTGTACCGGCAACTACCCAGACGTCTTTGTTTCCAATTGCAGAGAAGTTGGGCATGTTAAACAATCCGGTAAATTCATTCCAGCCATTAACCACAGGAATCATAACCATTTGTTCTGGACTTAGTGCAAGTTCAGTTCCTTTAAACGCTTGGCTGAGGATAATACCCAGGGTAACCACAATTAATGGTGCAGGCACTACATTAAGCTTTTTTACCTTCGGCCAGTAGAGCAGCACGGCGATTGATAGCGCACTAATGATAATGGCGAGCAGTGTAAAGTGGCTCAAAGCACCCTGAATTGCAGAAAAAGTGTTTTCCTGGTCATTTTGAATAAAGCTTTCGTCCCCGGCAAAATCCGTGTCTACACCTAAAGCATGTGGAAGCTGTTTAAGAATCAGGATTAATCCGATGGCTGCAAGCATTCCTTCAATAACGCTTGAAGGGAAGTAATTGCCAATCGTTCCTGCTTTTACCAGACCCAGCACGATTTGCATGACCCCGGCCAGCATAACCGCCAATAGAAAGGTCTGGAAGCTACCAAGTTGGGCGATGGCACCCAACACGATGACCGTTAAGCCTGCCGCGGGCCCACTAACGCTGAGCTGCGATCCGCTGAAAGTGCTGACCACAATTCCGCCGACAATGCCTGCAACTAGTCCGGCAAATAAAGGCGCCCCTGAAGCCATCGCTATCCCCAGACATAAGGGTAAGGCGACTAAAAACACGACAATGCTGGAAGGCAGATCATGCTTTAGGTTCTTTTTTAAGAAATATTTGTTCATATCCAGCCTCGAAAAGACTGAGTTTTCATTTTTCATAAACTAATGGATTGAAAGACTATATCCATGGTTATTCAAAGAATTACCTGGTTGAGTCGTTAATTTAAACTGTACAGTAAATTATGCCTGCAGGATGTGCTGACAATTGCCGATAGTTTATGAAAAATTTGGTGGGGGTGTTGGAACCGAGGGATGATATGGGTTTACATACCGTTTATTGTGATCAAGGAAGGTGTTGTCTATTCCGATCTCGTAGACGAGTGGAGTGTAAACGAAAGTGCTGCTGTGGCTAATTAGTTTAAATTCTACGAATTTGAGGACTTTGCCTGATTCCCCATCTGCTTCATGCTCTTGCTCTATCTGCATGATCACGGAGTTGATAACTTCCTTATCCAGATGGTTGAAAAATATCGGTGCAGCTGAAATGCCCATCTTTACAATAAAGATGCTTAGAAAGGCAATAACAACAAATAAACGATACTTCTTTGACGCCATAGGGTATTTTTATGTTTTCATCAAAAGTAACTGCTATCAACCAAAAAGGTGAACAATATTTGTAGAAAAAATGTAATTGTCTTGAAGGCACGCTTTTTCGTTAGCTGTATTCAAATAATATATGGTGTACACGCGAAAAAACAAGGCATTAAAATGTATTTTAGCAGGGTTCGGCAACCGCTTAATTGAAAACCGAGTATTGAGGAATGAAAGATAAAATACAATTATTACAGGATAAAATAGAACAGGCCAAGGCTGCCGGCGGTGCAGTTAGGATTGAAAGTCAGCATAAGAAAGGGAAACTTACTGCACGTGAACGCTTGCACTTCCTACTGGACGAGGGCTCATTTGAGGAAATCGGAATGCTGGTTACCCACAGAAGCACTGACTTCGGCATGCAGAAGGAAAAGTATTATGGCGACGGAGTAATCACTGGTTACGGCAACATCAACGGCAAACTGGTTTATGTTTTTTCCCAGGATTTTACGGTCTTCGGTGGATCACTTTCTGAGACGCACGCCGAGAAGATTTGTAAGATCATGGACCTGGCCATGAAGAATGGTGCTCCGCTTATTGGTTTAAATGACAGTGGTGGCGCAAGAATCCAGGAGGGTGTAGTATCCTTGGGAGGCTATGCGGATATCTTTTACAAAAATGTACAGGCATCAGGTGTTATCCCACAGCTTTCTGCAATTATGGGGCCTTGTGCAGGTGGGGCGGTTTATTCTCCCGCCATAACAGATTTTATCCTGATGGTTCAGAATACATCGTACATGTTTGTTACGGGCCCGAACGTGGTGAAAACAGTGACGCATGAAATTGTGAGCTCCGAGGAACTGGGCGGTGCTTTAACGCATGCGACAAAGTCGGGAGTAACGCATTTCGCCTGCACGAACGAGCTTGATGCAATTACGCATGTGAAAAGA
>JAQBOT010000375.1 GCA_028287885.1 Pedobacter sp. | reverse complement strand
CCATCTACAAACTGGTTTAACCTGATGTTTCCATTCGAATTGAAGCCTCGGGTATTAACGGACTTAAAAGTGAGACTTTGGGCACTCATTTCCACGCCCTTTAAATTCGCCAGTGCATCATAGAATGATGCAGATGGCAAGTCCTTTATTGAAGCGGCACTAATCCTTTCGATCGTGACGGGAGACTCTAGAATGCGCTCTGGAGTTCTGGAGGCTGAAATCACAACTTCCTGTCCTAAAATGGTCGTTTCTTCTAACCCTACCTGCATATTCATAGTGCTGCCGCTTACCTCCCGTTCTACAGAGGTATATCCAACATAACTGAATACAATAGTGAAACTTTCTTTTGTCGTTGATCTAAGGTGGAATGTTCCGTCTTGGGCTGTCGATGTTCCAGCCGCCCGGCCTTTAATTGACACATTCACGCCCGGTAAGGGCTGCTTTGTAGATGCGTCAGTCACCACACCGCTTACTTGAATTGTTTGAGCCTGAACGCCAAAACCGGTCGCACAGATCATCAAAAAGAAAAAGGTTGCCCTGGTAAAATTGGTGTTCATAAGCTCTGGGTTTTATTTGGTTTACTATATCTAATCTAAAAAAAAAATTGAATTGAACAAATGATTTTCGTCGTATTTAAATGGAAATTCATACCTTTTAAAAATGTAAAGAACACAACATCAGGCAGCAAGCCCGGTACATTGCTAACATTTTACTTTTATCATAAATTGCATCTCATTCCAGGAAAAGACATTATTGCAATGACCACAATGAACAAGATTAAAGCCCTGATCTGCTTACTTATACCGCTGATTTTAATTTATGCGCTAAACACCAAATTCGGCGATCTCCCTCCTGTTTTGAGGTTTCTTGATCCCTTCATGGGATTCTGGGCCAACGCCGAAAGCACCAAAGTACAAGCCAACAGACAGCTTGTCTTAAAGAACACCATTTCCGATGTCGATGTCGTCTTCGATGACCGCATGATACCACATATTTTTGCTAAGAACGACCATGATCTTTACTATGCTCAAGGCTATATAACAGCAATGCATCGGCTGTGGCAAATGGATTTCCAAACAAGGTATGCTTCAGGTAGGCTTTCTGAGGTCGTTGGCCCAAAAGCTTTGGAACTGGACCGCTACCAGCGCCATATGGGCATGGTGTTTGGCGCAGAAAATTCCCTTCGGGGAATGATGGAAAACCCAACGTCTAAAAGCATGATCCTAGCCTATACAGATGGGATAAATGCCTACATCCACTCTTTAAATAAAGGGACAGTGCCGTTGGAATACAAGCTTCTCGACTTCAGCCCAGAGGACTGGACGCCAATTAAATGTGCACTGTTGCTTAAACAAATGTCAGCAGTCCTGGCCATGGGTTCAGATGAGTTCTATATGAGCAATATTCTAAAGAAGTTTGGACCGGAGCTTACCGCTAATCTATTTCCTGATTACCCTTTTAAAGAAGACCCAATTATCCCTAAGGGTACCAAATGGAATTTCAAGCCAATCTCAATACCTAAACCACCTGCTGCTTTCAACCAAATGGCCGCTACCAACATTACAACCAATCAGCTGGAAGATGGTATAGGCAGCAACAACTGGGCTGTTTCTGGAGAAAAGACGGCCTCCGGCTACCCGATTCTCGCAAATGATCCACATTTAAACCTTACCCTCCCTTCTATTTGGTACCAGATCCAGTTGAATGCACCAGGAATTAACGCCTATGGTGTCTCCCTTCCTGGCGCACCAGGCATAACCATTGGCTACAACAAAGACATCGCCTGGGGGGTCACAAATGTTGCAGCAGATGTTCTCGACTACTATCAGATAAAGTTTAAAGACAATTCTCATAAGAGCTACTGGTACAATAACCAATGGAGAAATACAAAAACACGATTGGAAACAATCCAAATACGTGGCGGGGAGACCGAAGTGGATACGGTTGTTTACACCCACCAGGGACCCGTTGTCTATTTTCAAAAACCAAAACTTTCCCTGGCAAACAATGTGCCGACAGGAGACGCTCTAAGGTGGATTGCCCATGAAAAATCCAATGAGTTGCTCACATTTTATTTTCTTAACCGGGGAAAGAACTACGATGATTACCGGAAAGCACTAAGCTACTACACTGCACCGGCACAAAACTTCATATTTGCAGCTTCAAACAATGATATCGCGATAACACCCAATGGTAAGTTCCCATTAAAATATAAAGACCAGGGGAAATTCATCTTGAACGGAAGTGATCCAAACGACGACTGGCACGGCTGGATTCCAACAAACCAGAATCCAACAGTGAAAAACCCGGCGCGACACTTTGTGAGCTCTGCTAATCAGTCCTCTACAGATGCTACTTACCCCTATTACATCAACTGGGAATTTGGTTCTTACGAACGCGGCAAAAGGATCAACAACAGGCTAAGCGCCATGAGTAAAGCGACTGCGGATAGCATGCGGGTCATGCAGAGTGACTCTTATAGCATTTTTGCAGAAAACATCTTACCTGCTATCCTTCCAAAATTGGACGTTTCTTCACTAAATGCAACAGAAAAAGAAAGCTTCGATGTGATTCAAAACTGGAACAGATTCTATAACGCCGATGAACTTGCGCCAGGAATCTTTGAGCTATGGATGAAACGACTGAACGACAATATTTGGGCGGATGATTTTGAGATTGCCAGTGTACCCATGCGCTTCCCTTCCAGAGACAGAACTTTACAATTGATTACTAAGGAGCCAAACTCGAGGTGGTTCGACAATGTAAATACTCCAGCTAAAGAAACGCTTAGCGATCTGCTTAATGAATCATTTAAATATGCCTGCGATAGCCTCGAACGGAAATATGGCGCCATTGGCAAAGCCTGGCGTTGGGCAAACATTAAGGGCACAAACGTACCCCATCTAGCAAAGATCCCAGGTTTCGGTTCTAAAAAACTCATGATCGGAGGTGGAAAAAGCACAATTAATGCACTTAGTGAAAGCAATGGACCTTCCTGGAGAATGGTTGTGGAGCTTGGTAAGGAGCCGAAAGGACATGGCGTGTATCCCGGCGGCCAGTCGGGAAATCCAGGTAGCCCATACTACGACAACATGATAGACAACTGGGCGAAAGGCAATCTTTATAATCTGTTCTTCATGCACTCCATCAACGACAAATCCTCCAAAGTTATCTCACGTTTAAAAATCAGCAGCAAATAATGATTGTCTTTCTTATTGTACTTTTAGCATGCTTCCTCCTTCAAATGGTTCTACCCTGGTGGATCATCGTTGTGGTATCCTTTATAACCTGTGCTGTTGTCGGAAGAACAGGAAAACTATCCCTTTGGGCACCCTTCTTTGCAATACTGATGCTTTGGACTTCCGTCGCCGTGTTTAAATCCATAGCCAATGATAACATCTTGGTGGACCGCGTGGCAGAAATGCTCGGCCTCAACAAGCGCTGGCTTGTTCTACTGATTACGGTGGTACTGGGCAGCTTTGTCGCTGCAATAAGTGGCTTTTGTGGCCACCACTTCAGAAAAGCCATCCTTACTAAGAAAACAAGTATCTAAAATAATTCTTTGTTGCGTATTTTTGCCGGGTGCTAAGTTTAAAAAACCAAATCTTTTCCATACATACAGATACAGAGTTCAAAAAAACTGCCTTAGCTGTATTTCAACACCAGGCGCTAAACTGTACCGTTTTCAAAAGCTATATCAGCCATTTGAAAATAGATCCTCAATCGGTGACTACAGTTGATGATATCCCCTTTTTACCAATATCTTTCTTTAAAACACAAGCTGTACTTAGCGATTTTCGGAAGCCGATTGTCGCATTTACAAGTTCTGGGACGACGGGCATGGTTCAAAGCCGGCACCTGGTTACAGACCTTTCGCTTTACGATCAGAGCTTCAATCAGGCTTTTAAGCAGTTTTACGGAAATCCTGAGGACATCTGTATCCTTGCACTGCTCCCATCGTACCAGGAACGGGAAGGCTCTTCCCTGATCTATATGGTAGATGCATTGATCGATCAAAGCAAACAGCCGGATAGTGGTTATTTTCTTCACAACCATCAAGATCTTTTTGAAACGCTGAACAGGCTCAAAGACTTGGGACAAAAGACGATTTTAATTGGCGTCACCTACGCACTGCTCGACTTTGTTGAATTGCACAACCTAAACTTCCCTGAACTGATCGTTATGGAGACAGGTGGCATGAAAGGTAAACGTAAAGAAATGGTACGGGAAGAACTGCATGCCGTATTGCAGGCGGGTTTTGGTGTAGATGCAATTCACAGCGAATATGGAATGACAGAGTTATTGTCCCAGGCATACTCCTCAGGACAGGGTATTTTTAACTGTCCACCTTGGATGAAGATCAGCCTTCGCGACACAAACGACCCTTTAAGCCCTGCACAACAAGGCAAGAGCGGCGGTATAAACGTTATCGATCTTGCAAATTTGAACTCATGCGCATTCATAGCTACCCAGGACCTCGGCAAATTGTACAGCGACGGCTCCTTTGAAATCCTTGGTCGTTTTGACAACTCTGATATCCGGGGATGTAACCTCCTGGTTCAATAAAACTTATTCCGCAATAATTAAGAAGTAGTTTTTCTTCCCCTTCTGAACGATAATATATTTGCCATTAAGCAAGTTTTCGCTTGTGTACTGAACACCCGCGTCAACAGGTTTATCTTTATTGATGCTTAAGCCTCCTCCTTGTACAGTCTTCTTCACCTCACCTTTAGAAGGGAAAATGTTTGTGCTTTCTGCAAGCAATGTTGCAACATCAAGGCCTTGAGCTAAAGTATCTTTCGAAATGTGATGCTGTGCAATACCTTCAAAAACTTCCATAACCTGCGCATCGCTCAGCGTTGAGAAAAACTCAAGAGAACCATTTCCGAACAAGAAATTAGAGGTGTTTATTGCAGTTTCCAAAGCAGCTTCGGAATGCGTCCGGATGGTGATGTCTTCGGCAAGGGCTTTTTGTAATATACGTAAATGTGGCGCCGCATTGTGCTCTGCCTCGAGTTGTTCAACTTCCTGTTGACCCTTCAACGTAAAAATGCGAATCCATTTTTTTACATCCTCATCTGAAGCATTCAACCAGAACTGGTAAAATCGGTAAGCGGAGGTTTTCTCAGGATCTAACCAAACAGCGCCTGTTTCAGTCTTTCCGAACTTGGTACCATCTGCTTTCTTGATTAACTGCGTGGTTAAAGCAAAAGCAGTTCCATTGTCTTTTCTGCGGATAAACTCCGTTCCAGTTACAATGTTTCCCCATTGATCGGATCCACCCATCTGAAGGATACAGTTGTGATTCTTCCACAAATAGTAGAAATCGTAACCTTGTATCAGCTGATAACTGAATTCTGTAAACGATAATCCAGCCCCGGATTCCCCGTTGAGACGCTTCTTAACGCTATCCTTCGCCATCATGTAGTTAACAGTGATGTGCTTTCCAACATCACGTATGAAATCCAAAAAGCTAAAATTCTTAAACCAGTCGGCATTATTAACCATCACGGCATCACTTGCCCCATCACCAAAGACCAAAAACTTACTTAATTGCGCTTTGATTCCGTTTAGATTGTGTGCAAGGCTTTCTTCTGTAAGCAGGTTCCGCTCTGCAGATTTTCCTGAAGGATCTCCAACCATTCCTGTAGCGCCGCCAACTAAGGCATATGGCTTATGGCCCGCACGCTGAAAGTGGATCAGCGTCATAATCTGCGTTAAGTGACCAACATGAAGTGAATCGGCAGTCGGGTCAAAACCAATATAGCCTGCGGACATCCCCTCGTTCAACTTCTCCTCCGTATTCGGCATAATATCGTGCAACATTCCTCGCCACCGTAATTCTTCTACAAAATTGGTCATCCTTATCTACTTTTCCGGCAAAGATAGGAAAACGTCCTGAAAAAAATTTTTACTTTTAAGCAGATGAACTTCCTGTCGCATTTTTACTTTGAACGTACTAATCCGGACCACAATATGGTCATGGGTGTCGTATTGCCAGATCTGGTCAAGAATGCGCACAAAGACTGGAACCTTAACCCGCATAAGCAGGATATCCTTTTCGAAAACAATTTGGTCCATAAATCCTTCCTTAAAGGTTGGAACAAGCACATTGAAGTTGACCGGCTCTTCCATTGTTCAATTTTTTTTAAAGAACAAACAGCCATATTAAAACAGTTAATTCTACCAGCCCTGGGGGAAGGCCTTGTAAAGCCTTTTTTTCTTGCACACATTGCGCTTGAGCTCGTATTGGATCACTTGCTTATTACAACAGGAAAGGTCAATGTCACTACTTTCTATGCGCAGCTTTCCAAAGCCAACACTGAAGAATTGCAAGCTTTCCTTGTACTTGCAGGTATTGATGATATAATGCTTTTTAACAAGTTCCTTAATGGATACATTTCGAGCAAGTACCTGCTAAGCTATCAAAAAGCTGAAAACATAGCGTATGCCCTCAATCGAATCTGTATGCGACTTTGGCCGGATCCTTTTACAGATGCCCAGCTACTACAGCTGACCGTAGGCATCCGAGCTTACATTAAAACATTAGATGAAGATTTTCTCCTGATCTTCAATCAGCTGGAGACAACTGCATCCATGAAGGCTTTTTAAGGTACAAGTTGTATCTTCGTTTCATGTCAATCACCCCAAAAGACACGATGGAGGCCCTCGTAGAAGAGCTTAACCAACACACTTACAACTATTACGTTTTAGCCATGCCCACAATCGCCGACTACGAGTTTGATAAAAAGCTTGAGCAGTTGGCGACGTTGGAAAAAGAATTTCCAGAGTTTGCAGACCCAAATTCACCAACGCAGCGTGTGGGCGGAGAAATAACTAAAACTTTCAAGACGGTCAAGCATAAATGGGCCATGCTTTCCCTGGGCAATACTTATAACGAGCAGGACTTGCGCGACTTTGATGAACGGATTAAGAGATCTATTGGCGACAACTTTGAATATGTATGTGAGTTGAAGTTCGACGGATTGTCGATCAGCATTACTTTCGAGAATAATAAGATGGTCCGTGCTGTTACCCGTGGTGATGGCACCCAAGGTGATGATGTGACAACCAACATCAAAACAATCAGCAACATACCGCACCATCTAAACGGTCCTGACATCCCCTCTGTATTCGAAATCCGCGGAGAGATCTTTATGCACCGGGCCGCTTTTGAACGTTTAAACCGCGAAAAGGAAGAACTCGGTGAAATGGCATATGCAAATCCGAGGAACTTTGCAGCGGGCACTGTTAAAATGCAAGATTCCCGGGAAGTTGCAAAACGCCCGTTGGACTGTTTTTTTTATTCTTTAAACACCGACAAGCTATTTGCAAATACCCACTGGGAAAGCCTGCAAGCCATTAAAAGCTGGGGATTTCAAGTTAGTGAACATTCAAAATTGGTACCTTCCATAGAGAATGTATTCGACTTTATCAAACACTGGGAGAATGAACGCTTCAAGATAGGCTATGACATTGATGGCATTGTAATCAAAGTGAATAGCTATGCTCAGCAACAAGAGCTTGGTTTTACTGCTAAATCACCGCGTTGGGCCATTTCCTACAAATATAAAGCCCAGGAAGTTGAGACTATACTTCAGAAGGTTACGTACCAGGTGGGGCGTACTGGCGCGGTTACACCTGTAGCGAACCTTAAGCCTGTCTTACTTGCCGGAACAACGGTTAAACGTGCTACATTACATAACGCAAATGAGATAGAACGACTTGATTTGCACGAAGGAGATACTGTTTTCGTAGAAAAGGGTGGTGAGATCATTCCCAAGATCATCAATGTAAACCTGGAGAAAAGACAACCCGGTTCAATAAAAGTGATCTACCCAACAAGCTGCCCGGAATGTGGAACAGCTCTGGTTAGGTTTACGGGCGAGGTTGCCTATTACTGCCCGAATGACGAAGCATGTCCCCCGCAGATTGTAGGTAAGATCCAGCATTTTATAGGAAGAAAAGCGATGGACATCAACGGCCTTGGTGATGAAACGATTGAGACGTTTTACAAGCAAGGATTGGTAAAGCACATAAGCGATCTCTATACCTTACACAAAAAGTCAGATTTGCTCAAGCAAATCGAGCGCTTCGGAGAACGATCCATAGATAATATGCTTAAAGGCATTGAGGATTCGAAACAGATGCCATTCGAGCGTGTTTTGTTCGGGCTGGGCATCAGGTACGTTGGTGCAACTGTTGCAAGAAAGCTCGCATATGCCACCAAAAACATGGAAAAGCTCTCCCATGCCAGCATTGAAGAGCTTATTGCTATTGATGAAATTGGCCAACGGATAGCGGAGAGCATTGTAGAATACTTTAACAACCCGATACATATTCAACAGATTGACTTACTGAAATCTTACGGATTGCAATTTGAAGTCGCAGAAAACACAATAACCCTGCAGAGTGACAAGTTAACCGGAAAAACATTTGTAATTTCGGGCGTTTTTGACGGTGTTAGCAGAGATGAACTCAAGGACATTATTGAAGGAAACGGTGGAAAGATCTTGAGTGGAATCTCGGCTAAACTAAACTACCTGCTTGCCGGAGATAACATGGGTCCTTCCAAACTGGAGAAAGCTAAAAAGTTAAATGTTCCCCTCATAAGTCAGGGTGAATTATTAGAAATGTTGAAATAGATTATACAATGAATAAATTTCATGGAACTGGTGTCGCCATTGTTACGCCATTTAACGAAGATAAATCTGTCGATTATGATGGATTAAAAAGCCTTATCAATTATCAGATTGACGGAAAGGTAGATTACCTGGTATCTCTAGGTACTACGGGAGAAGCTTCAACACTGAACAAGCAAGAAAAAGAAAAGATTTGGGCATTCACTGCTGAAGTTAATAACGGACGCTTACCACTTGTTGCTGGTATAGGCGGCAATGACACTGCTCTAGTTTCTGAAAGCATCAAAAGCTTTACTCAAGAAGGCTATGATGCGATCCTTTCTGCCAGTCCGAATTACAATAAACCAACTCAAGAAGGAATTTACCAGCATTATAAAGCATTAAGTGAAGCAAGCAGCTTGCCAATAATCTTGTATAATGTTCCTGGAAGAACCGCAAGCAATGTTAGTCCAGAAACCACTTGCCGCCTTGCACATGATTTCAAGAATATAATTGCCACTAAAGAAGCCTCAGGGAGCTTTGATCAGTTTAATCAGATCATGCGCGACAAGCCAGCCGACTTTATGTTGATTTCTGGTGATGATCCAATCGCATTGCCTATGATTTCTATTGGCGCCGTGGGTGTAATTTCCGTTGTTGGTAATGCATTGCCACTTCAGCTATCTGAGATGATCAGGAAGTGTTTAAAAGGGCAATTTGCAGAGGCATTGCCCGCGCACCTTAGCTTACTTGAATTCACTAGACTGATATTTACTGAAGGTAACCCCGGTGGTGTCAAGTCAGCCTTGAAACATTTAAAGGTTTGCGGTGACAGCGTCAGACTACCGCTCGTTAATATAACAAAGGATCTGGAAGCTAAAATTGCTAAGCAGATCGCAAAAATCACAGCATAAAAAAAAGCCGGTCAGAGACCGGCTTTTTTTCAATTTCTTATTTAGCAACCGCATTCTTTTCTGTCTGAACCTCCAGACGAATGTCTTGGGCAAGATTTTTTAGGTCCTGCAATCCTTTCCTCAATCGGGTTCCGGCTGCACTATTAGATTTGTTGTAAAACTTGTCCGCATCAGCCTCCAGGCTGACAACAAGGTCTTTTAGTTGTTTGAATTTTTCAGTCTTTGCCATTTCAGTAAATGTTTGTGTTTTCAGGTTATATCTAAGTCTAAAATAATCGCTTTAATCGAATAAAAAAATTTATAAAACATTATTCAGCTAAAATTGTACGCATTTTCCACTGAAAAATGCCCTTTCCAAAATAAGTTGGAAAATCTCCTAACATTCTGGTTTTCAACGCAAAATAAAGTGAAAAACAAAAGCCCTACTGATTTCTCAATAGGGCTTTCAAAGTTATATGTGTGATCTAGGCTACGGAGAACTTGTTGTCTTGATAGTAGCCATTTTTGAGTTTTTCAGATATTTCAGAGAATGCATCCAATGTACGCTGTACATCCTCCAGTGTATGTACCGCAGTCGGAATCAGGCGAAGTTCGATCAAGCCTTTTGGGATTACCGGATAAATTACAATGGAACAAAATATTCCATAATTTTCACGCATATCCATAGTCAGTGCTGTCGCCTCAGGCAGTTCTCCCTTAAGGAAAACGGGCGTCACCATCGTATTGGTCACACCTAAATTGAAACCTCTTTCACGCAAACCCCGTTGTAACGCCATCGCTACATCCCAAAGTTTTTCCCTAAGCTCAGGATTGTTTTTTAGTAGCTCTAAACGCTTCAGCAAGCCCATTACCATTGGCATTGGCAATGCTTTAGCAAAGGTTTGAGAGCGCATGTTGTACCGCAGAAAGTTAGTAATCTCCTCTGTCGAAGCAACAAAGGCGCCAATACCTGCCATAGATTTGGCGAAAGTACCAAAATAAACATCCACCCCTTCAATACAATCCTGCTCTTCGTGTGTTCCGGCACCGGTTTTACCCATTGTACCAAAACCATGTGCATCATCAATCAAGAGGCGGAAATTGAACTCTTTTTTAAGTTCAATTAGTTCCTTTAATTTACCCTGAGCACCAGACATACCGAATACACCTTCAGTAATAAGCAAGATGCCACCACCACTTTGTTCAACAAGCTTTGAGGCACGCTCAAGCTGTTTTTTGGCGCTGTCTATGTCGTTGTGCTGGTACACAAACCGCTTGCCCATATGCAGGCGCAAGCCGTCAATTATACAAGCGTGAGATTCACCATCATAAACGATCACATCATTTCTGTCTACAAGCGCATCAATGATGGAGACCATTCCCTGATAGCCATAATTCAACAAAAAAGCATCTGGTTTACCCACAAACTCCGCAAGCTGCTGTTCCAGCTGCTCGTGGTATTTGCTATTTCCAGACATCATCCTTGCACCCATTGGGTAAGCCATACCGAAATCAGCAGCACCTTTGGTATCTGCTTCACGAACTTCAGGGTGATTGGCTAAGCCCAGGTAGTTATTTAAACTCCATACCAAATGCTCTTTGCCACGGAAAGTCATATGAGGCCCTAGATCCCCCTCAAGTTTAGGAAATGAAAAATATCCATGAGACCATTTCTGGTGTTGCCCCAGAGGTCCCATATGTTTTGTTATTTTTTCAAAAATATCCAATGTATTATGTTTTTAAGGTTATTTTATTTTTTTGCGAATTTAAGGTTTATAACCCTGATTTACAATATGTGTCGTTTGGAATCGAATTA
>JAQBOT010000347.1 GCA_028287885.1 Pedobacter sp. | reverse complement strand
CCAGCCTGTTTAAGCGCTTTCACGCCATTTATATGGTCTGGGCGAACATTCATGCGTCTCTCAAATGCGACGTCATCCTTAAAGTCGTATCCGGTTACAAGGTATTGTTTCATGGTATCAAAGCTATAACTAATATCCTGCTTTGAAACTAATCTTTTGTTATAACCTCGGTCCTTTTCCATCATTTGTACCATTTGAATATGACCAGCATTCTAACTACTTTAGAGAAAACCCTTTAACAACATGAAAACACATCTTCGCTTACTTACCCTCGCGATCTTTTTACCGCTGCTTTCTATAGCCCAAACTGGAAAAGTCTTTGATAATCTTAGTCTATCCAGCAAGATACTGAAGAGCGATAGAAAGTTTGCAATTTACCTTCCGCCTGATTATGAAACCTCACAGCGCACATATCCCGTACTTTATCTATTGCATGGTGCAGGCGACGATCAAACAGGTTGGGTGCAGTTCGGCGAGGTGTTATCTATTGCGGATGAATCTGTGCGAAATGGGACGGCTACACCAATGATTATTGTGATGCCAGATGCAAATACCGGGCGACGTGGGTATTTTAATGACATCAAGGGCGACTGGAATTATGAAGATTTTTTCTTTAAAGAATTGATGCCTTATGTGGAGAAAAAATACAGAATCAAACAGGAGAAAAGATCCAGGGCAATTGCCGGATTATCAATGGGTGGCGGTGGAACTTTCATTTACGCCTTACACCACCCTGAGCTATTTTCTTCTGCTTGTCCGCTAAGTGCCGCCGTTGGTTCATTGAGTTTGGAAGATGCAAAGAAAAATGTGCGCAGAAACACCGCCGACGCTAGTGATCAGGCCATAGAAACCTATTACAAAACGTACAGTACGCTCCCACTGCTTGACACCCTGACGGCTGAGCGAAAAACTGCAATCCGTTGGTACATTGACTGCGGCGACGATGACTTCCTATATGAGGGAAATTCTCTCGTTCATATTGCTATGCGAAAGAAGGAAATTCCTCATGAATTCCGGACGCGTGATGGAGGACATACCTGGACTTATTGGCGCGCTTCATTGCCAAAAGTATTGGAATTTGTCTCTCAGGCCTTCCATCAATTTTAGACCAACTAGCCATCAGGATCTTCCAATCTGGTGGCTAACTGCTTTTAAACTTAACGTACGGGAGCACAAGCTTTCCGAAGTCAGTAATGAACCGTTCCTGATCCCTATTTACGTTATGCAAAACAATCCTTTCAAAGCCCAGGTCGATACAATGCTGAATCTGCTCGATGAAGTCTTGAGGATTAGAAGAGATCAGCATTTCATCCTTTAAATCTTCAGGCCGGATGAACTGAGCAGCAGCGTCAAATTGCTGAGGACGCGTTAGGTCGGCCAATACTTCTGGCGGCAAAATGTTGGTACGCCATTGATCGTAGGCACCATCTAAAGCGTCTTGGTACTCTTGCGCATAGGATACCTGCATTTGTAGGTACATGGGCTTATCCTTCCCCCCACCTCTACGAAAGGCATCAATGATCTTTTGGAGTTTTTCTTCCGGGCGATAAATGGTAACCATTCCAGCAGCCCAACTTCCCATCCATTCTGCAGTCGCTTCGCTTAAAGCTGCGCCAAATAGCGGAGGAGAGATCTTCGGTCTAGTGTATAGTTTGGCGTCATTTACAACAACGTTGCCCGTATGCGAAACGGTTTCCCCTGCAAAAAGCCTGGTAATGATGTCAAAACATTCTTTTAATCGCGCATTTCTAACTGTCTTCAAGGGCCACATGTTGCCGGTAATGTGTTCATTCAACGCCTCTCCACTACCTAGCGTCATCCAAAATCTACCTTCAAACATTTGGCCCAGCGTAGCTGCAGCCTGGGCAACGATTGCCGGGTGATAACGCTCACCAGGGGCGCAAACGATTCCGCACGGAAGCGAAGTAGCCTGCATCGCTGCACCAAGCCAGGAAAATGCAAAGCCACTTTGGCCTTGGCGTTCGCTCCAGGGATTAAAGTGATCAGAAGAAAGTAAAGCCTGAAAACCTGCCTGTTCTGCCATGACTGCATAGCGCAACAAATCAGAAGGTGTAAATTGTTCGTGTGAAACTTGATAGCCGATCATACCTAATTGTTAAACCGTAAATAATGGAGCCATTTGGATGGACTAACAATCCAGATACCTTTAAGTTTAGCAGCAAAACAAGAAGAATCAATGTCGACTAAGGGATAGGCGACAAAAGTTTGTAGCTTTGGAAAATATAAAACCCTTATGGCAGTATTACATAGAAAAGAAGAGAAAATTGAAGTGGTGTTGAGTAAGCTTCCAAAAGATTACACAGACAAGCAGTTCGTTGAATTGTTTATACAGCTGTATTCAAAAGACTGGGGAAAGATCAAGGCAAACTATCTAAAACAATCCCAGGACAAAGAACCCGGAACCGTGATCACGATGCCTAAACCAGAATTATATTTGAAGAGCATACTAACAACTTACCTAGAAAATACAAAATAGGATTACCGGCATACTTGAACAGTATGCCGGTGTTGTATTAGGTTGCTGCCTCTTCGAGCTCAGCAATGTTAAACTTGGACATTTTCATAAAGGCCTCCATCACCTTTGGGGCTTTTGCAGGGTCTGTCATATAGCTTCCTAAAGCAGAAGGAACCACTTGCCACCAGAGCCCGAAAGCATCCTGACACCAGCCACACCTGGACTCCATTCCACCTTCGGTTAACCTGGACCAGAAGAAATCTATTTCCTCCTGCGTATCGCAGCTAATCACAAGACTTACCCCCTGATTGAACTCAAATTCATGACCCATTGAGCTGTCCATTGCGCCTAGCTTGTAGCCATTAAGGTAGAATTGGGCATGCTTAATATTACCTTCTGTATCATGTTCTCCAGCCTCATATTTGGCGACTAAACCAATAGATGAATCTGGAAATAGAGAAGTGTAGAAGTCCATAGCTTTAGCCGCCTTACCGGCTTGCACTCCGGTAAACATCAATGCTGGAAATACATCAGCTTTCTCTTGTCCGGCCATGCCAATCATCAGCTGCCAGGATACGCCGAATTTATCTTCAAGCCATCCGTACTTTTCACTCCATGGGTAGCTACCCAGTTCCATCATTATTTTGCCGCCAGGACTAAGAAGGTTCCAGGCATGTTCAAGATCAGTCTTTGCTTCAAAAATTTGGAAGAATGAGACGGATGGGTTTGGCGTATATTGAGGCCCGCCGTTTAGCCCCATAAACTGCTTGCCTTCGATATTAAAGGTAACCACCATGGGCGATGCGCTCTTTATCTCCGATCCCGGAAACGCAGAACAATAAAGTTCTGCTGCTTCCTTTGCATTGCCATTGAACCAAATACATGGGTATATCGACTTTTTCATGTGCTTAAAATTAAGGTCTAGCTATAAACTACTGTTTTTTGTTTGCAAAATTAAGCATCCAGCCAATTCCATATTTGTCTTTGAAAGAACCGAAGTAATCACCCCAAAACATGTCTGCTAAGGGCATTTCAACCGTACCGCCTTCAGAGAGGCCATTAAAAATGCGATCCATTTCTTCTCTGCTGTCCGGCATCAACGAAATGTAGTTGTTATTGCCGACAGTCAACTGGTGGCCCATCGAGGGAACGATGTCAGATGCCATAATCATTTGTCCATCCGCAATGGGTAAACAAACGTGCATAACAAGGTTCTTTTCATTTTCAGGCAGACCTTCCGTTCCAGGAGCCTGGTTCATACGCTGGATGAATAACTCACCGCCAAATACAGATTGGTAAAATTGAAATGCTTCTTCAGCGGTTCCGTTGAAGTTTAAATAAGGGTTTACTTTCATGATTATGAATTTATATTAACTGAACGGGCCCATCCCGCATCAAAACTTTCCTATTTCGATATGAATATACTTGTTATTCGTAATAATCCAGTACTAAGTCTGGTTTAAGTTCTTCGATGCATTAGATTCCAGTTTGGCCTGGGGAACTGGTTTTTCAGGACCTTTTGAGGACAAATAAACCAATGAACTAACACCAGCAAGCGTGAGCAGCGTGTTACTAAAAACCGGCATGGCTTTGTTGGCAATCACATACCAGATAAAATATATCCCGAGCACCAAATTCCACATAATGGTTTGGGCACGTTGAACATTCAGATTTATGCCGTCAGAGCTGATATCCCTTAGGAAACCACGTTTAGGTTTTACAAATCCTGACGAGTCGGGATCGTTTGTTGCTGGTTTTATGCCATTTATAGCGTCTTTCTTGAAGTAATCAATAAAGCTTGCCACTCCAGTTGTACCGCCGGTTATTCCCAAAAGAAGTAAGCTGGAGTCGTTTAATGAATTCGTCAGGCCAGTCAGAATTGTGAGGTAGATAAAGCCACCAATGATAATGACCGTCCAGAAAGCCAGTTGAGTTTGTGCAAGACTAAATGGTCCCAATCCACTGGGCACTGTGTCAGGTTCCCTGATTAATCCTGTCGTCTTACATAGCCAAATAAAGAAGATCAGAAAGCCAAGGTAACAACCCAAAACGGCCCAAAAGACCTTTGTATTGTAAAGAAAAAGCTGAAAAATGCGTGCTTTTATTTCCGTATTGCCGTATTGTATTGGGTACATGCCCTCCCAGCCAAGTGATAGATGGAAGCGGGTTATGTTCTTATCCCAGCCTGTAACCCGGAATAATGTATTCCATGCCTCTGCATTGCTGCTGTCTCGGGAGAAAATAAAGGGGATCCAGACGGAATCAGGCCAGACAAGACGCTTGTCATTAAGTTCATTTTTGCCAAGTTGGGTAAAGTAAGTTGTACGTATTCCTTTTAATGGCAGTTGGTCTGCATACAGTATCAGTTCGCTTTGGTCGGTGGGTTTAAGGGCGAGTAGGGCTCTCGGATTACTTACAAGAATTAAGATGTTGTCATTGACAGATATTTTGCTTCTTGGAACGGCTTCAGCAAACATGCCTCCCACCTTTATTCCGAGGACTTGCACTACATCGTTTCTTTCAAAGGTTGATGATGTGTGAGCTCTCGGCAAACTGTTGGTTTCAGATGCTCCGATTGACATTTGTGTAGGTGTACCTTGGGCTGCTGTTGTAGAATCTTGGGCGATTGGTTTGACTAACTTGTAGGAAGCAGCAGCGTTAAAAAACAGAAAACTGCAGACAATGAGCAGCATATAAAACAAGAAATTATCTGAGGGGATGCGCTGGTTTTCCATTGTTCGAATTTGATATAGTCGCGTGCTCTAACTACCATTTAAATGGCACAAACCGAACTGGTTTACCTGTTCAAGGAACAACTTGCAACCCCTAATCGATAACTAAATGTGACTTAAAAGCTTGTTTGAAACAATAGCTAGTAGTAGTCATTTTTGGAAAATGGACATTAAATGAACCAAGTTGCCCAAAATGGCTACAAGTAGCTATTTTTCTGAAAAGATAACATTACTAACATTGTTAAATCTATTACAGTCTTTAAACCCCGGTTGAGATATTTTCAACAATACACTCATATCCTAAGTCTTCCAATCCTTAACATCAAGCTTAATTGTTATGATAGTAAACCGATATTTTACAGTTATCACCAATGATAGCGGAATAGTTGATAAACTAGCCTTTCAGATGCGAATACTCTATAATCTAGGTGCCGCCTGCGGATTTATCTACGTTCATACGCCACTTGCATATGAAAGAAGTCTGCAATCTCATCATTTCAGAAACATCACTGATAAGATTGAAACATTTTTATTTTTCAATCTCAAACTAAAAGTTCCAATGTTTATTGAAAAAATTGTGAGACAATTAGACAGAGTTCTTAGTAAGTTAGATCATTTTTTTAACAAGTACATCGATTGGCGAAAACATGATACGCTTAATAAGTTCCTTGGACTAGATGACTTCAATAATCGTGTAAATGAAAAAAAGTTTTCCAGGTACTCGATTGTAGATGTTCCGTTGAAAGAGATTGTGACAAACAACAACATTACTACACTCGAAAAATTTAAAGAGGTTCTTGAATCACATATTATAGAAGCGGAGAATGTTATTTACAGCTTTTCCTCAGAACGAATCTATCATCACTTAGCTGATCTAGCGAAAATCCTTGCAAACTCCCGAATAGATGTAAGCAATTATCAATATCTCAGCTTTTCTGAAAAATACTGGAGAGTAAAGGACCGATCAGTTTTGCATTCGCCTTTTCAAGAAGGAAAATTGAAGGTTGTTATTCATATTCGACGTGGTGACAGTGTAGTTGTCGATCTTGGGAGCCAGAAAATATATGTACATGGTGATGTTACAACCTATGATGAGTTCCAGGGTGTGTTAAAGATTGATTCTGGGCGTGAAATAGTGCTTGATGAATATAAACCAATTGTACGTAAGATATTTCAGGAATTTGGCGAAACAAACATTTCTTGCGTTGTTATTTCCGATGGTTATGAACTTACATTTCGACGAATTGTGAGAGCAATATCCCGGGGCCAACTTAGACTCAAACACGATGAATTAGAAATGGTAAGACAATTGCACAGGTCTGCTACTGAGGAACCTACGGAATTGCTAAACTACCAAGATGTCTCGTATATTATAGGTGAAACAAATTCAAATCTCGTAAAAAGCATTCACGCATTGGCTTGTGCTGATGTAGTAATCTATGGTTCAATTGGATTTTCTTTTGGCGTACACAAGCTATTTAGAAAAAATATGTCGTCTGTCATGATTGATGTGAAAAATAAACATGACGACTACCTTGATGGTATTACCACAATGATCGCCGCTATCAAATAATTAATTTAGCTATCGGATCCATTCAACTCCCTCCTTTCAGCGTCGGCAGTGAATTTGGTAGACGATCAAATTCTAGCCAATTACGTTTGTGCTTTCGAATTCCTTACTTAATTGTTGACTGCGATCAATGCTTGTCCTTCAAAATTAACACCTGCCCAGCCTTGAGCCGTAAACTGGCGGATGTTCTGATGATCTGTGGCATCGGGATGTGCTAGTACGGACTGATAATGTTCAGCGAACAAATACAACGTATCTTCAGCACTCAGGTTGTTCAATTGTGCAAAGCTGAACACCTTTGCACTTCCTTGATTTTGAGTAGCCTCGTTATATAAATCTCCATTTTTAAAGGCTACTGGTGTATGCTGATAGTGACTTTCTATAAATGCAAGTACATCTGTAAATGCAAGAGCATTGGACTTTAAACCTGTAAGTAATGCTTGTAATTCTTCTTTCATCTATAATTGTTTTTATAATGATGGAAACTGCCGGTAACCGGCAAATCAGCCCTCCCAAAGTTAATCAACTTATATCTGTCAGTCTGATGATTTTGTTGCCTTTAAATTGGAAAATAGATTTGCCTTTTAATGTAAGTTCATCACCCTTCTTCATACCATTGGGAAAGTCCATTGCCAGGATTGCATGGTAATCAATACCAACATATGTTTCATGTGCGGAGTGATTGAAAGAAGTGACTTTCTGCTCCCTGGATGAAAAGTACGCCTCGGCTTGCTCTGCCTGATCCTTAAAGGCAACACAGCCTTTCAGCAAAAGACTTACTTCTCCATTCGAAATGTTTTCAAACACGATATCCTCGTCGAGGTCCATCATCATCTTTTCGATGTCGAAGGTATTGTAAGCATTTAAATAATTATTTATAACTGTCTCTCTGTCTAGCATATGTTTAATCAAGCTTATCTATGTACTTGGCCAAAACAACGATGGAGTGCTACCCGAAAAGAGGGCTACTCAAGTAACGATCTCCGCGATCGCAAGCAATAAACACAATGGTTCCTTCGGTCAATTCTGCAGCAACCTTTAAGGCTGTAGCACAGGCACCGCCGGAACTCATACCTGCAAACACACCCTCCTCCCTAACTAATCTTCGCGCCATCAACGTCGCTTCCTCCTGGGAAACATCCATGGTACGATCAACACGATCTGCTTCAAATATCTTAGGTAGGTAAGCAACCGGCCAGCGCCGAATGCCAGGAATTGATGATTCTTCGGTTGGCTGACAGCCTATGATCTGTATAGCAGGATTTTTCTCTTTGAAGAAACGCGAACATCCCATAATGGTACCGGTAGTTCCCATGGCACTTACGAAGTGTGTAATTTTGCCATCCGTATCGCGCCAGATCTCTGGAGCAGTCGTCTTGTAGTGAGATAAGTAGTTGTCGCTATTGGCAAACTGGTTCAGCAGGAAGTAACCTGGCTTTGTGCCTTTTTCTTCCGCATAGTCGCGGCAAACCTCTATGTTATCCAGTAGAGTAACCTTAGCACCAAAAGCTTCCATAGTCAGCGTCCGCTCCCTCGTAGAGCTCGCTGGCATAACAAGTTCTATGTCTAATCCGTATAAGCCGGCTATCATGGCCAGTGCAATCCCGGTATTGCCGCTTGTCGCTTCTACCAATTTTGTATCTTTTTGGATCTGCCCACGTTCTACCGCACTGCGGATCATATTGAGAGAGGCCCTATCCTTAACGCTGCCGCCAGGATTATTCCCCTCCAGTTTGGCAAATACCCTAACGTTACGATTGGTGTTAAGATTTGCCAGCTCCACCATGGGCGTGTTGCCAATTAGATCAATTATGCCTGCCATATTTAAATATTTTCGTTAATACTCCTAAATGTTATCACTGGATTATGGTAAACGGCTGAAAATGGTTCAACGCTTTGGGTTAACCAGACGTTCCCGCCGATCACCGAATCATGCCCGATGACAGTGTCTCCACCGAGAATCGTCGCACCAGAATAGATAATTACGCTATCTTCTACTGTCGGATGCCTTTTAACACCACACAATTCCTTACGAACGCTTAAAGCACCAAGTGTTACGCCCTGATACATCTTAACATTCTTGCCTATGGTACAGGTTTCCCCAATTACGATACCGGTGCCATGGTCGATATTGAAGTACTCGCCGATTACTGCAGCGGGATGTATATCAATGCCCGTCTTTGAATGGGCATATTCAGTAAGAATGCGTGGAATTAAGGGTACCTGCAAGCTATGAATCAGATGTGCAATGCGATAGAAACAAATTGCATAAAATCCCGGATAGGTTCGAATTACTTCAAATTCACTAATTGCGGCTGGATCTCCCTGGTAAATAGCCTTTGTATCGGTTAGAAGTAGCTCGTAGACATTTGGAACCGCGTCTAGGAAAGCGTCTGCAAGCTGTCTACTATCAAACTCATTGTTTCCGGTGGCGGCAGCAATGATTCCTGCAAGTTGCAGTTTTAGCCGACAAGCTTCATGTTCCATTCCAGAGACGTCTCCAAAAGCATTTCTTGCATGTTCTGGAAATAACAAGTTAATAATGTCTAGTGCCCAGTCGGCGATCAACTCATTGGAAGGAATCCGCTTATTATTTACCGGGCGCTCCATAATGCGCCTGTACAAATCATTATTCATAATGAAGCTAATATAAGCATATTTGAATTGCAAGCGCCAAAAAGTGATACTGCGCACATATGGATGAATTGTAAAATTGCCGCAGCAATAATGGGTATCTTCGCATATCACCATCTAAACCGAGAAATCATGAAAAACTTCCTTTGCCCAACAGATTTTTCAGACAACGCCATGCATACTTCGAAATATGCGCACTACCTGGCCAAACTCATTGGCGCGGATATGCTCCTTTGTAATGCCGTGACCCTTCCCGCTTATGCACCACAAGCCGGGGTTGTTGTATGGCCGATTGAAGAAGAAGATCTTCTTATACAAGACAGCAACGATGAATTGAAACGAATTAAATTGATTCTCGACAAGTATTCTCATGAAGGAACCGACAAACCCGACGTTCGGTGTATTTGTGAGCCAGGGTCAGTCAAAGATGTCGTGAATCGTATATCAAACAAGCATCACATCGATTTAATCATAGCAGGAACACATGGAGCCGGAGGCCTAAGCACCTTAATTCTTGGCAATCACAGCCGGCAGTTGATTGATGATGCAAAATGTCCATTACTTTTGGTTCCACAGGAGGCTAAAACGACAGCAATTAAAAAAATAGCTTTTGCAACGGACTTTAGCGATCCAGTAAACGACCTTGCTTGCCTTTATACCTTGATATCCCTGGCACGACCCCTTCATTCTGATATCCTAATCACACATATTTCACCTGACGAGAGTCCCTCTGCAGAGTTTCAGAGGACTGTGAAACATTTTGTTACCGATATATCTAATAAGGCAGATTACCCGCATATTTATTTTAGGGAGATCAAAGATGATGATGTTCAATCCGGCCTTTTGTGGCTATGTGAATATGGCAATATTGATATGTTAACCATGATACACAAATCCCAAAGTTTTCTCGCCCGCCTTTTTGGTGGAAGCCAAACTAAAAAGATTGCTGCGCATATACCGCTTCCACTTCTTGTTTTTCCTGAACAGCTTACAAAATACCCAAACGTTGAAGTACAGACATCTTAAATATTTAAGGCAATTTACTTTGTTTTCCATCCTGTTGCTCAGCTCCATACAGGGGCGCGGGCAACAGGGCAAAAAAAATGCGTTATCACTTGATTCACTGCACCGTGATTGGGATAAAACAATTCCAGGCAACTTCAGCGAGCAAACTCATTTGACATTTGACAGCATTCAAATTCATCTATTCCTAGGCAAATACCCTGCATTTCAGGCCTATGCAAGTGAAATAAGCCTATTTTACAGAAATCGAAATTACGCTTTCGCATGGTTTGAAAATGGAATTTTGATTGAGCAAGCAGGTAATTTACTAAATCGGGTTAAAGATCTAAAGGATGACGGAATTTATGAAAAGGCACCGTATCAAACTGCTGTAGACTCTTTATTAAACAGGCAGTTGATGCCGATCTCGGGCAAAACAGCTGATCCAAGCTTGGAGCTGATGCTGACAGCCCAATACTTCACCTTTTCAAAACTTGCCTGGGAAGGAATGAATAGTTCAGCAAGTGGAGCAACCAAATGGTACTTACCAAGGAAGCGTATCTCTTACAACAGTTACCTGGACAGTGTCTTGAAATTGCCTGTCCCGACTTTTGCTGCGAAAGATCCGGTATACCGTCAGTATGATTTGTTAAAAGGCTATCTTAAAAAATATCAAGAACTCTCCTTAACTGATAAATGGCAACCGATCCTAAAGACCGGTGGTGCTATCCCATTCAGCTCAGCAGTTAAAGCCCGCTTATTTAAGCTTGGAGATTTTTACGGAGATACTTTAAACAAGTCAAACGGAATTGAAATCACCACTGCATTGCGGCATTTTCAATCCCGCCATGGCTTGATAATAACCGGCCTTGTGGATAACGCCACACTTATAGAGTTAAATGTACCCTTAACCACCCGCATTGAACAGATTCTGGTTAATATGGAACGAAGCCGTTGGCTGCCGGTTAGCCTGAACGGTGATTACCTGGCGGTAAATATTCCGGAATACAAACTGCATGTCTATCATGCGGATAGCCTATTGTGGAGTTGCAATGTAGTTGTAGGCAAAACTACCAACCCCACTACTGTTTTTTATGGTGAGATCAAGTATGTTGTCTTTAGTCCTTATTGGAATATTCCCAATAGCATTGTTATTAGAGAGGTTTTGCCAGGTATGAAAAAAGATCCAAATTATTTGGCCCTGCATCACATGGAAATTACTGGTAAGGAAAATGGTTTTCCTGTTATCCGTCAGAAGCCCGGCCCACAAAACTCCTTGGGAAGAGTTAAGTTTCTATTTCCAAACATTTACAACATCTACTTGCACGATACGCCTTCAAAATCCTTGTTTGGAGAAAATTCCCGCAGCTTTAGTCATGGCTGCATTAGGGTAAGTGAACCGGAAAAACTTGCCGAATTTCTTCTAAAAGACATGGACAAGTGGAATGCAGGAAACATCAGATTGGCCATGTTCACCGGCAAAGAGCAATATGTAACCGTCAAACAAAAGACACCAGTATTCATTGCCTATTTTACGGCATTTACCAGTAGAGACGGAAG
>JAQBOT010000333.1 GCA_028287885.1 Pedobacter sp. | reverse complement strand
ATTTGATGCATGGCTTTGTTTTTCTATTGCTTTGTATGTGTTTAAAGCGCCAAAGGCATCCTCAGCATCGAAGAAGCCACCAACGACCAATACAGCTGGTTTGATGTTCTTAAGGTGTGTGCGTATGTTTCTAGCTTCCCAAAAAGCGTCGTAGGTGCCATGCGCCATTAGATCGTTCCAGAATTGAATGCTGTCTGCGAAATATTTTTGTTTCACGTTCTTTAAAGCACCAAGTTCAAGATAAAACCTGTAGTTGTCTTTAATAGGGAAGTTAAACCCCTTTGGACCTTGATCTGGCGTGATTGGCTTTGGCCTGGGAACACCAAAGCTGGAGTAGAAACTAAAGGCGTCATTCATAAAGAAAGCACCATTGTGGTGGAAATCGTCGCCTTGAAACCAGTCGGTTACCGGAGCTTGCGGAGAAACTGCTTTTAGTCCGGGATGTGCTCCAGGCAACGATGCGGTTGAATAGAAACCCGGATAGGATATGCCATAGATGCCCGCCTTGCCATTGTTATTTGGGATGTTCTTGGTTAACCAATCGATGGTGTCATAGGTATCTGAACTTTCATCAATATCCTTTTTGCCTTTCTTATTGTCGTTGTGCGGCCTCACGTCGACGAACTGTCCTTCGCTCATCCACTTTCCGCGGACATCCTGATACACGAAAATAAAGCCTTCTTTAAGAAACAATGAAGAGGGGCCGAGACTCGTTTTGTATTTATCGGCACCGTAAGGAGCAATGGTGTACGGCGTCCGGTTGATCATAAAGGGATACTTTCCGCTTGCCTTAGGAATATAAATAGCGGTAAACAGTTTAACGCCATCGCGCATCGGAATACTGCGTTCTATTTTCGTGTAATTTTCACGAACATATGCAGAATCAGTTTGCTGTGCAAACAGGTATGTGCTGGTAAATAATAAAAAAAGTAATGTTGTAAAGAGTCTAGTACGGTGCATAATCAATAGGGTTTATGATCATAAACGTACAAAAAATAGCTTTAAAAGCGTAATTGTCATATGATCGTGATACAAGAGCTGTTAAATTAAAAATCCTTGTACCTTTGCCGCCTATGCCTTTATAAATGGGTAAACATAAATTCAGTTTCTCGTATCTCCTTGGTCTATTGCCATTCCGGTTTATATCCCTTCTAAAGTTTGGCATAACTGGATCATCCGGTTTGCTAATCGATTTTTCACTAACCTGGATTTTCAAGGATGAACTTCATATCAACAAGTTTGTTGCAAATTCAATTGGCTTTTCTGCGGCAGTGATAAGTAACTATTTTATTAATAGGTATTGGACGTTCAGCGAAAGGGATCGCGTTAAGGTTGGTAGACAGCTGCCATCGTTTATACTGGTTTCATTAATAGGTTTAGCATTAAATTCCTGCTTCATCTATATTCTTAACGAACTCTTTTTCCTTAACTTTTACCTAAGCAAAGCCATAGCCGTGATCCTTGTTTTCTTCTGGAATTTTACTGCCAACTATTTCTTTGTTTTCAAAACGCGCAACTCCGATGGCAATATTAAAGTTTAATTATGCAGGAAAATACTGACGTTAGCAACAAGTGGCTTTATGCCTTTATTGCTATCGCAGTAGCAGTTAATTTTTCTGGATTGTTTGTAACGATCATGGAGCCTGATGGTGCACTGTATGCATCTATAGCAAAGACCATGGTTTTGAAAAATAACTATTCAGACCTGTTTGTAAACGGACAGGATTGGCTTGACAAGCCTCATTTTCCTTTTTGGATTGCCGCGTTTTCGTTTAATATATTCGGGTTTACGACTTGGGCGTACAAGTTGCCGGCAATACTATTTGTGATGATGGGCGCTTACTATACCTATCGCCTCGGTTCCGAGCTTTACAACAAAAGAATTGCTTTGTGGGCAGTGCTGATTCTGCTCACTGCAGAGCACCTGATTATCTCCAATAATGATGTGCGTGCCGAGCCATACTTAACAGGGTTGATTATAGCCAGTGTCTATTTCTTTTACAAAGGATTGCAGCGGCGCTGGTTTTGGAACATCATATTAGCTTCTTTGTTCGCCGCTTGTGCCGTGATGACTAAAGGCGTGTTTGCTGTAATACCGGTCGCAACAGCAATTTTCGGGCATCTTCTTATTCGTAAACAGTGGGGGTTGTTGTTTGATGTTAGGTGGTTGGTTGCAATAATTACTGGATCCGTTTTTATCTTACCAGAGCTCTGGTGTCTTTATCGGCAGTTTGATATCCACCCGGAGAAAATCGTTTTCGGACAAACTCATGTATCTGGATTGAAGTTCTTTTTCTGGGATAGCCAGTTTGGACGCTTTTTCAATGATGGGCCAATTAAGAAATCAAGCGGAGATCCGAGCTTTTTCCTCCACACAACGTTATGGGCCTATTTGCCGTGGTCATTAATGCTCTACATCGGTATTGTTCAGTTCTTCCGTACTAAACAGAATCCCGTGAAGGGGAAAGAAAAGGAATGGTATTGCCTATGCGGCGCTGCATTTACCTTTTTGGTTTTCTCCTTATCTAAATTCCAGCTTCCTCATTACATAACCATCCTGTTTCCGTTCTTTTCTATTCTCGCTGCCCAATACTTTTACAGCCTGGAACAGAAGGGGCTTAAGGTTATCAGGGGAATCCAAATCTTCGTTATGGTGGTGATGACCTTGATTCTGGCCTTATTGCATTACTTTTTCCGACCGGAAAATATAAGTATGCTTGCAGTTACGTTGTTGGTGGGATGTATGATCTTGTTGCTTGCAATAAGCCTTACTGTTGTTGGCCGATCTAAGATCTTACTACAGACCTGTGCGGTTGCCTTTTTCGTCAATCTATATTTTAATCTTGCTTATTATCCCAAATTGCTGACTTACCAGTCGGACAGCACAGCAGCCATTTGGGTAAACAATCACAATCCTCAAAAGCTCCCATTGGTGCAGATCTTAAATGGAACCTCTTACGCCATGCCGTTCTATGCAAATCAAGTTGTTTATCCATCCTTTATGGAAGATAAGCTCCCTGCAAAGCCATACCTTTTGTTTGGCGACAAGGAGGCGATTGATGAACTGCGTGAAAAAGGTATTCCCATGAAACACTTGCAGACCTTTGAGCGATTCAGAATCACAATGGTCAATAAAACCTTCCTCAATCGCAGAACCAGACATGAAGCTGTCAAATTATCAGAGCTTGTGCTTTTACAGTAGCCTGACTGCAATAAAGAGAAAGCCAATGCCGTATTTCTATCGAGGATTATTAACTTTGCTTAACAAAAAATTTAATTATGCAATACGATGTAGTTGTTATAGGTTCTGGTCCTGGTGGTTATGTTGGCGCAATTAGATGTGCTCAATTAGGCTTAAAAACAGCAGTAATAGAAAAATATCAGACTTTTGGAGGTACATGTTTAAACGTAGGTTGTATCCCTTCAAAAGCATTGCTAGATTCTTCAGAGCATTACCACAATGCTGCACATTTCTTTAAAACACACGGTATCGAACTTAATGATTTGAAGGTAAACATGCCGCAGATGATTGCGCGCAAGGATGATGTAGTTGCACAGAATACAGCAGGGATTACTTACCTATTTAAGAAAAATAAGATAGACAGCTTTCAAGGACTTGGATCATTCGTAGACAAAAATACCATTAAAGTAACGAAAGATGATGGTACGTCAGAGACGATCACAACAAAAAATATAATCATTGCCTCAGGATCAAAGCCTACGACTTTGCCCTTTTTACCGATAGATAAAAAACGTATAATTACCTCAACAGAAGCACTAAATATTACTGAAGTTCCAAAGCACCTTGTTGTTATTGGTGGCGGTGTTATAGGCCTGGAACTTGGGTCTGTATATGCACGTTTAGGTGCAAAAGTTTCCGTTATTGAATACTTGCCTTCTATCATTGCAACGATGGATGCTAGTTTGGGTAAAGAATTGCAGCGTGTGCTTAAGAAGTTCCTGGGCATGGAATTCTTTATGAACCATAAAGTTACAGGCGCAGGAACTTCTTAAGCACACGCTGCAATTCTTTACTCAAACTAGCATCCATCGTTGCAATGATAGAAGGCAAGTATTCAATAACGGAA
>JAQBOT010000290.1 GCA_028287885.1 Pedobacter sp. | reverse complement strand
GTTTGCACAGCAAACTGATTCTGCATATGTTCGTGAAAATTACACGAAAATAGAACGCAGTATTCCGATGCGCGATGGCGTTAAACTGTTTACCGCTATTTATATTCCTAAGGCAAGTGGAAAGTATCCCTTTATGATCAACCGGACGCCGTATACCATTGCTCCTTACGGTGCCGATAATTACAAAAAAAGTCTCGGCCCCTCTTCATTGTTCCTTAAAGAAGGCTTTATTTTCGTGTATCAGGATGTCCGCGGAAAGTGGATGAGCGAAGGACAGTTCGTCGACGTAAGACCGCACAACGACAATAAGAAAGGTAAAAAGGATATTGATGAAAGTTCAGATGCCTATGACACCATCGATTGGCTAACTAAGAACATCCCGAATAACAATGGCAAGGCGGGCATCTATGGCATATCGTATCCGGGTTTCTATTCAACCGCATCGTTGCCTGGAGCACACCCGGCACTAAAAGCAGTATCTCCGCAAGCTCCGGTAACCGACTGGTTTCAAGGTGACGATTTCCACCACAATGGTGCTTTCTTTATGAATGATGCTTTTAGTTTTTACTCCAGCTTTGGTGTTCCCAGACCAAAGCCAATCACACCAGATCAGGGCCCAAAGGGGTTTAACTTTCCTGTTAAAGACAACTACAGGTTTTATCTTGAACTTGGTGCTTTGAAGAACGTGAAACAAAAATATTTTGCAGACAGCATCCAATTTTGGAACGATCTAATGGCGCATGGCACCTACGACGCTTTCTGGGAAGCTAGAAACATACGCACACACCTAAAGAACATCAAACCGGCTGTATTGGTGGTTGGTGGCTTTTTCGATGCTGAGGATGCCTTTGGCGCTCTAAACACATACAAGGCAATAGAAAAACAAAGCCCATCATCAAATAACAACCTCGTAATGGGCCCTTGGTTCCATGGAGGTTGGGCAAGAGGAACCGGCGCAAGCTTCGGCGATATCGCCTTTGGCCAGGAGACAAGTACCTGGTACCAAAAGAACCTGGAGTTTCCATTCTTCATGCATCACCTGAAAAATGCCGCAAACGCTAACCTTGCTGAAGCAAACATATTTGTCACAGGGAGCAATGAATGGAAAAAGTTTTCAAGCTGGCCGCCAAAAGACACGCAAACGCAAACGTTATACTTCCAGCCTGATGGAAAACTTGCATTCACAGCACCTACAGCAACCGGAAGTTTTGATGAATATGAAAGCGATTCAAATAAGCCCGTTCCATACCAAGCCGGCGTACAATCAAAAAGAACGCGAGAGTACATGATCGATGACCAAAGATTTGCCGCAAGAAGATCAGATGTAAAAGTTTATCAAACTGAAACCTTGACTGAAGACTTAACATTAACAGGTCCTCTTTCAGCAAAACTTGAGGTTTCTACAACAGGTACAGATGCCGACTATGTGGTAAAACTAATTGATGTGTATCCTGAAGATGAAAATGCAGTTAGTCCGGCCAACAAATCTACTTTGATGGGTGGGTACGAAATGCTTGTTCGTGGCGAAGTAATGCGTGGCAAGTTCCGTAACAGTTTCACAACCCCAGAACCATTTGTTCCAGGAAAAGTGACTGAAGTGAAGTACACGATTCCAGACGTGGCGCATACGTTTAAAAAAGGTCACCGCATTATGATTCAGGTTCAGAATTCATGGTTCCCATTGGTAGACCGCAATCCTCAGAAGTTCTTAGACATCTACACCGCAGACGACAAAGATTTTCAGAAAGCAACCCACCGTATATATCATGACACGGCTAATGCATCATCCGTATCAATGACAGTTCTTAGCCAATAGATTATGTTTAGCAAACTTTTATTCCGCTTGTTGCTCTTTTTAGTGTTTTCTTTTACTGCGCAAGCGCAGCTTATGGAAAAACAAACTGTATTTACAAAAGCCGACACCTTAAGAGGCATGTTAACACCATTAAGAACATGCTATAACATCAACTACTACCACTTGGATGTTAAAATAGACATTGATCGAAAATCGATAACCGGAAGCAATGAATTTCAATTCACTGCTATGCAGGATTTCAACAAACTGCAATTTGATCTGTTTTCAAACCTAAAGGTAGATCGTGTATTGTACCAGGGCAAGGAGCTTCCATTTACAAGAGAATTCAATGCCGTATTTGTTACTTTCCCAAAGCAGATTAAGAAAGCTACGAGAGAGAAGTTCACGGTCTTCTATTCGGGCAGCCCGGTGATTGCAAACAACCCTCCTTGGGATGGTGGCTTCATTTATTCCAAAGACAAAGGCGGGAATCCCTGGATTTCTGTGGCCTGCCAGGGTTTAGGCGCTAGCAGCTGGTGGCCTACAAAAGACCACCAAAGTGATGAAGTAGACAGCATGCTGATCAGCATTACTGTTCCAAAAGAACTACAGGAAGTATCGAATGGCCGGTTGAGGAGTAGCATACCTATGGGTGAATATACACAGCACAACTGGTTCGTCAGTAACCCGATTAACAACTACGACGTATCTTTCTACATTGGGAAATATTCACATTGGACAGATTCTTTTCAAGGGGAAAACGGTCCACTAACCCTCGACTTCTGGGCCTTGAAAGAGGATAGTACACAGGCTCATCCCCATTGGGATGCAGATGTAAAACCCATGCTCAAATGCTTTGAAGACTGGTTTGGTCCCTATCCTTTTTACAAGGATGGCTACAAGCTCGTACAAGCACCTCACCTTGGTATGGAGCACCAGAGTGCCGTTGCTTATGGAAATAAGTTTAAAAAGGGCTACCTGGGTAGAGATCTCTCGCATACTGGTCTCGGAATGAACTTCGACTTTATCATAGTTCATGAAAGTGGTCATGAATGGTTTGGTAACAACATAACTTCTAAAGATATCGGCGACATGTGGATCCATGAAAGTTTTACAAACTATTCTGAAACACTATTTACACAATGTCAGTCTGGTAAAGAGGCCGGTGAGAAGTATGTACGCGGTACGAGGGAAAACATCAAGAACGATATCCCGATCATTGGGCCTTACAATGTAAATAAAGAGGGATCCGGAGACATGTATTACAAGGGCGGAAACATGATCCACATCATCAGGCAATTAGTTAACAATGATGAGAAGTTCAGATCAATTTTAAGGGGTTTAAACAAGATCTTCTATCACAAAACGGTTACAACGGCAGAGGTAGAAAACTACCTCTCCGAGCAGAGCGGAATTAAACTGAACAAAATATTTGATCAGTACCTGCGTAATACCCAAATCCCGACCTTAGAATACAAAGTCAACAGTGGCAAGCTTCACTACCGCTGGGTTGCAGATGTTAAAGACTTTGATATGCCGGTAAAGGTATCGCTTCGTAAAAGTGGGTACGAGCTGATCTATCCTACAAGTAAATGGAAACAGATTGAGGTAGATCACACAGTAAACATGGCTAACTTTAAAGTTGATCCAAACTTTTATATTAAAATAAAGAAGTCTGATAGTTAAAATCTATAGAATTCTAAATAAATATAGAATAGCAAACAGAAAGCGGCTTACCAGATACTGGTAAGCCGCTTTCTTTATATAAAAAATTCTTTATATGAACTTGTATTCTTTATATACCCAACAACAAACGTGCAGGATCTTCTAACAGCTGCTTAACTCGCACAAGAAATCCTACTGACTCTCTTCCGTCAATGATACGGTGATCATATGATAACGCAAGGTACATCATCGGACGAATTACTACTTGTCCATTCTCGGCAATCGGGCGTTGAATGATGTTGTGCATTCCTAATATTGCAGACTGAGGTGAATTGATAATTGGTGTAGACATCATCGAACCGAAAACACCACCATTGGTAATAGTAAACGTTCCACCAGTCATCTCTTCAAGAGACAACTTGCTATCACGTGCTTTCGTAGCAAGTTCAACAACAGATTTCTCAATTTGTGCAAGAGACATGCTTTCGGCATTCCTTATAACCGGTACAACCAGTCCTTTAGGTGCAGATACGGCAATGGAAACATCTACATAGTCATTGTAAATCACTTCCTCGTTGTCAAGACGTGCATTAACGGCAGGAAAATCTTTCATGGCCTCACATACCGCTTTGGTAAAGAAAGACATAAAGCCAAGGCCAACGCCATGCTTTTCTTTAAACTGATCTTTGTACTTGCTTCTTAAATCCATGATCGGTTTCATGTCAACCTCATTAAAGGTCGTTAACATGGCCGTTTCATTTTTCACCGCTACCAATCGTTTAGCTACAGTCTTACGTAACGGAGACATCTTCTGTCTTCTTTCGTTACGTGAGCCTGGTACCACCGGTATAGAGGCAACCGCTGGTGCTTTTGCAGCAGCTGGTGCAGGTTTAGCAGCAGCTTTCTCAGCTTTTGAAGCATCATCTTTAGTTATTCTTCCATCAACGCCTGTACCTTTTACAGCACCTGCATCAATACCTTTCTCAGCCAGTATTTTTCCAGCACTTGGAGAAGGTGTTCCTGTAGCATAACTTTCACCCTGGCGTTCAGCAACTGGAGCAGCAGCTTTATCTTCAGCCACGGCTGCTTTGTCTTGTGCCACTGTTTCAGTAGGCTTCGGCGCAGCAGCGCCTCCTTCCTCAATTCTACAAACTACAGCACCAATTTCGAGGGTATCACCCTCACTTGCCACTGTTCTTAAAGTTCCAGGCTGCTCTGCAGTCAGTTCAAATGTTGCCTTGTCAGACTCTAATTCTGCAATAACCTCATCCATCTCTACTACATCGCCATCCTTTTTCAACCATTGGGATAAAACAACTTCGGTAATCGATTCTCCTACTGGTGGAACTTTTATTTCTATACTCATAACTGATGTATTTTTTTTTTAATCTACATTAAATTCTTGGTGTACTGATTTCTTAGCTATATCCTTGATATGCTCCGTAACTGGTGCTTCAAATGCCTTTGCAATAATGTACGCTTGCTGATCGGAATGCTGTTTGGCAAATCCCGAAGCTGTACTGCTACTTTCTTTTCTGGAGATCACCTCTATATCGTTGAAGCTTGTTTTTCTTAGCTTCCGCAACAGATAAGGCCATGCACCCATATTTTCAGGCTCTTCCTGAACCCAAAGCGCTTCATTTGCATTTTCGAAACTATTGTAAACAGCTTCCATTTGCGCGAAAGGTGTCGGGTACAATTGTTCAACGCGAACAATTGCCACATTTTTGATTCCATCTGCCTGTTGTTTCTCTAGAAGTTCATAATAGATCTTTCCAGAACAATAAACAACACGGGTAACTTCAGCGGGCTTGACGTTGACATCCGTAATAACTTCCTGAAACTTATTTTCTGTAAAATCGGACAACGGAGATACACACTTTGGATGGCGCAACAAGCTTTTCGGTGTAAACACAACCAAAGGTTTCCTAAAGTCACGCTTAAACTGTCTGCGCAATGCGTGGAAGAAGTTTGCCGGCGTAGTACAATTCATCACCTGCATGTTGAAATCTGCACAAAGTTCCATGATCCGCTCAATACGTGCTGATGAATGTTCCGGACCTTGTCCTTCATATCCATGAGGTAACAATAACACCAATCCGTTTTCACGTTGCCATTTAGTTTCAGCACTTGCAATATATTGGTCAACGATAATCTGCGCACCGTTTATGAAGTCGCCAAACTGAGCTTCCCAAATGGTGAGTGCATTTGGATTGGCCATAGCGTATCCATACTCAAATCCAAGAACACCATATTCAGATAAATGCGAGTTGAAGATGTCAAACTGCGCTTGTTGATCTGAAATATTTGCTAAAGGAATATATTCCTCTTCTGAATCTTCTAAGGTTAAAACAGCATGACGATGCGAAAAGGTACCACGCTCAACATCCTGGCCGCTAACACGAACCCTTTTACCTTCCGAAAGTAAGGTTCCATAAGCAAGCTGCTCCGCCATCGCCCAGTCAAAGACATGAGTTTTAGTTGCCATCTTGCTGCGTTCATCAAACAGCTTCTCTATTTTCTTAAAAAACTTTTTATCTGCAGGTAGTGTGCTGATCCTTTTTGCAACTTCAAGCAATGTAGATTCCTTCACTGCTGTATTTGGCGAGCTTTCAAAGTCCAGTGCTGTCGCTATACGCATATCAACCCAGGCACCACCAAACTTAACATCAGTGTATGTTGACTTTAACTCTTTCGCCTCATTCAAACGCTCCTGTAACACACCTCTAAATTCCTTTTCCAGGTCCTTTGCTTTAACGGCATCAAGATTCCCTTCCTTTATTAATTGGTCAATATAGATATCCCGTGGATTCGCATGCTTCTCGATGATCTTGTAAAGCAGTGGCTGAGTGAATTTAGGTTCATCTGACTCATTATGGCCGAAACGTCTGTAGCAAAGAATGTCAATGAAGACATCGTTCTTATATTTTTGACGGTATTCCATGGCCAGATTAATCGCATAGACAAGTGCTTCAACATCGTCTCCATTAACGTGGAAAACGGGCGAAAGCGTCACTTTAGCGATATCTGTGCAATATGTACTCGTACGTGCATCTTTATAATTCGTTGTAAAACCAATCTGGTTGTTAATTACCAGGTGAATTGTTCCACCCGTTTTATAACCTTCCAACCCAGCCATCTGTATCACTTCATATACAATGCCTTGACCAGCAACTGAGGCGTCGCCGTGGATTAAAATTGGTGCAATCCTGGAGTTATCACCTTCATATTTGAAGTCAATTTTTGAACGTGTCATCCCCTCTACAACGCCATTCACAGTTTCTAAATGTGACGGATTTGGGCATAAACTTAAATGCACATTTTTTCCAGTATTCGTTGTTACGTCCGTAGAATATCCAAGGTGATACTTCACGTCACCTCCAAAAGGAGACTCTGCACTGTAACCCTTACCTTCAAATTCAGCAAAGATATCCTTGTAAGCTTTCTGCATGATATTGGCAAGAACGTTCAAACGTCCTCTATGTGCCATTCCGATCACAAACTCCTCAATGCCTAGCGCAGATCCTTTTTCAATAACGGAGTCCAATGCCGGAATTAAAGCCTCAGCACCTTCAAGTGAAAAGCGTTTCTGACCCAGGAACTTTGTTCCTAAAAAGTTTTCAAAGCTTACCGCCTCATTCAACTTTCTTAGAATCCGCTGTTTTTCGTCGATAGAAAATTTCGGCGTATTCCGTACACTTTCCATCTTTTGTTCAATCCATTCAAGGACCTCTGGCGTGCGCACGAATTTGTATTCCGCACCGATAGATCCACAATAGGTATGTTCTAAGAAAGCAACAATGTCTGAAAGCTTGGCTGAACCTATGCCAATCTCTACCCCAGAATTAAAGGTCGTATCCAGGTCTGCTTCACTTAACCCGAAATTTTCAAGCGTAAGCGTCGGCAGGTGTTTTCTTCTTTCACGTACCGGATTGGTTTTCGTAAACAAGTGACCCCTGTTGCGGTAGCCGTTTATAAGATTTAATACGTTAATTTCCTTTAAAAAATGTTCTGGAGCTTCTGTAGTTACTGAAGCACCTGAAGATTGTCTCCCAAAGTCGAACCCTTCAAAAAACTTCTGCCATCCAAAGTCAACTGAATTAGGATCCTGCTTAAACGATTGGTATTGGGAATCAATATATTCGGCGTTTTCGCCACTGAGATAAGATAAATTATCCATTATGTTTCAATTGCTATAAGTGTTGCAAAATTAGAATTTTACCTTAAAGAACTGGTAAACTTCTTCATATTTCTTCAAGGAATTCCTCGATATCACACACATTCTTGAGCGGCTTTAGTTGATCCTTCAAAAGTATGTCAAATTCAGATATTAAACTGCCGGCAACGATCAATGGCACATTTACATGATCCATAACTTTACCTATAATTCTGTTAACATCTTTCCCTAAATTCAAGGAGGTAAGAACGATAAATGCATAGTCAGCTCCGTAACTTTTAACCACCTTTTGAATGTCAGAATATGGGATTTCCTGACCCAGATAAAGCGTGTCGTGCCCGCACTTCTTTAACAGATACCTTGCAAAAAGCAGGCCTGTTTCATGCATCTCTCCTTCTGGTAAAAATAAAACAAATCTCTTTGCATTTTTCACCACGGGTTTTTCAATCCGGTCTATCTCTACGATTATCTTTTCTCGAATTAAGTTTGACGCGAAGTGTTCATGAGAGGGTTCAATTGTACCCGTTTGCCACAGCATACCAATTTTCTTCATAAAAGGAAAGAGTACCTGATCCATCGTTTTTGTGAGTCCAAGCTCCTGAATACACTTTCCAAGTATTTCAGAAAATACAACCTCATCATAGCTCAGCATGGCATTAGACAGATTTAGCATCTGCACAGAATCATTATTCCAGTCTGTCTTCAATTGCGTAACCAGGTCCACGATCTTGGTCCTGTTCATTCGGGCAATCCTGCTGATTTTGTAGCCGTTCTCATTCAATGCAACGATGTTTAGCAACATCTTTAAGTCATTGTCATCATAGAAACGGATATTGGTCGGAGTTCGTTTTGGAGGAACCAGATTGTAACGGACCTCCCATGCCCTAATGGTGTGGGCTTTAATTCCTATCAGGCCTTCTATATCGCTTATCGAATAATTCCTCACAATTTTACAACAACCGGAATAAGGCTTTGTTTCTAAAAGGATGATTCTATAATGTGCTTTCCAGGACCTTTAATTGCTTATTCACGTCAAAGGTATGCTTGGTTTTCAGATCCCTACTCCCGCTAGCTATACAAGACCAGTTGCCCCAGTTACTTGCCGTGGTATAATCGATCAGTTTCTCCTCAAAGTAAACTGCACCTTTCATCCAATTAACCTTTAACACATGAACCAAAAATGTAGCAACAAGAATTCTTGCACTATGGGAAAGGAAGCCAGTTTGATTCAAATCACGCATATGTGCATCTATTAACGAATGGCCAGTATTTCCTGATTTCCAATTTTCAAACATCAGGTCCTCATCGCTTTGAGCATCAAGCTCGGGCCTCAAAACAGATTCGGCTAGATACTCAGCGCCATGTTTCTTGAACATAAACCTGTAGTAGTCGCGCCAAAGTAGCCCAAGTGTAAGGTGACTAAAGTTTGGATTGCTCCCAAACTGCTCTTCCGCATGTTTCACAGCCCAAAATACTTTCCTTGGCGACAAGCAACCTAAAGATAACCAGGCAGACAACTGTGAATTGTAGCCGTGTCGGTCGGATTGTTTGGTTGCAGGCTTCAAGTAAATCGCTGAACCCTGGGCAAGTAAACTGCTCAACTGCTTTAGGCCGGCTTCTTCCCCGCCGGCGCAATTTTTCATACCCGTATAGTCGCAAAGATCTTTATCTAAAAACAGATCAGCGGCTGTCGGGATGCTGCCCCAATCTCCCACCTCCACAAAATCAATATGCTCCGGACTTTCGATGCAGGGCTTTACAATAGCATCCCGCTCTGTCTTCTTTTTAAATTGAGCAAAAATATCCGGAATGTCTTTGATTGGAAAAGGAAGATCCTCTTTATTGTATAGCGTATGGCCAATAAAATGTCTAAGGTTAACTTGACTTTTCCACAACATGTCTTCAACATTTGCCGAAACTTGGGTTTCTGCAGGTGCAACCTCACGATGATGGTAAACTTCGCCAATTTCAAACCGCTCTACAAGATCAGTAATATGGTTCTCAGGCATGCCATTGACAATCAAAATGTCGCCACCCATCTTCTGAAAAGCCATCCTTAGAGCTACCACACTTTCTACCAGGAACTTTGCACGGGCAAACCCGGCTTTGGCAACCTGAGCAGCGTCAAAATGTCTTGGGTCAAAGAAATAAACAGGCAAAATACTTTCAGATTTAGTAATAGCTTCCACAAGCATTTCATTATCATGCAGGCGAAGGTCATTTCTAAACCAAACTAATATTTTCTTAGACTTCATTTAATTGCGTGGGTAATCGGACTTACAAAAATATAGCATTTTTCCCCGTACTTAAAACGTATACCGTAATATTTACACTATAAGAACAAAGTATCTTTTTTTACTGGTAAATTAGAGAAAAGAGAAACAATAAACCATTTGTTTTAGTTACAGGTGTCCAAAATTAAATTCAAGCACGTTTTTTGACTTAAGTACACCTTTAACCTGAAAGCGATAAACCTTAATGTTCATGAAAAAGCATGTTCTAATTACAGGAGCAACTGGAATGGTCGGCAAAGCACTAATTAAAGCTTTACTCGAAAACCAATACAGAGTTTCTGTGCTTTCTACCCATCCGCGCTTCATTGCAAACGTGCAGGTCTTTAAGTGGGATGTAAATAGGAAGCTGATCGAAGCAGCCTGCTTCAATGAGGTAGACGCAATTATACACCTCGCAGGAGAAAACATTGCGAAGGAAAAGTGGACCGAGCAGCGTAAGCGAAAGATTATAGATAGCCGTGTTCTATCCACCGAGTTGTTACTAAGTACCCTCAAGACAATTGATCATCAAGTAAAAACATTCATATCTGCCTCCGCTGTCGGATTTTATGGTGACCGCGCAGATGAAATTCTTACCGAGGAAAGCAGTCAAGGTGAGGGATTTTTGGCAGAATGCTGTGCCCGATGGGAAGATGCGGTAGAGTCGGCAGCTGACCTCGGCTTAAGGGTGGTTAAATTTCGAACCGGGTTTATCATTGCCAAGGATGAAGGTGGACTGCCCGCAATGACTCAGCCCATTAAATGGTTTGTAGGCGCCGCACTCGGTACTGGGAAACAATGGGTTCCTTGGATTCATATGGCGGATATGGTGGGCATGTACCTTTATGCTCTGGAGAATTCGATAGAAGGAACTTTCAACGCTTGTGCACCAAACCCCGTAACAAACAAAACCCTTACTAAAGCCCTGGGCAGCTTTCTTGGTAGACCCATATGGCCATTAGCAGTTCCAGCAAAGGTAATTAACCTCATAATGGGAGAAATGTCCATAGTCGCATTGATGAGCACCAATACGTCCGTCCAAAAAATCCTTAACACAGGATATGCTTTCCAGTTTACACAGCTGGAGCAAGCTTTATCTGATATTTACGCTTCATGAAAACCCCCATATCCATCTGTTGGCTGCGCCGCGATCTAAGACTTGAGGACAATGCAGCATTATACCATGCGCTTAAATCGGATCAATCAGTATTGCTCCTCTTTATCTTCGATACAGAAATCCTCAGCAAGCTAAGCGACAAAGCCGATGCCCGTGTGACCTTCATTTATAATACATTAATAGAACTCCAGGTACAACTTAATGCATTAGGCTCATCATTACTCATAAAAACGGGCAGTCCCATAAAAGTCTGGCAAGAGGAGATCTTAAAGGAATGCGCAGTAAACAAAGTGTTTATTAATGAAGATTACGAACCTTATGCAAGGAAACGCGACGGGGCTGTCGCAGAGCTCCTGGCGGGATTAAATATCCAAGTTCAGAGCTTTAAAGATCAGGTGCTTTTTGATAAAAATGAAATTCTTAAGTCAGACGGAAAGCCATATACAGTCTATAGCCCCTACTTTAAACAATGGTTCGCGAAACTGGACGACTTCTATCTTAAAAGTTATCCAACTGAAAAGTACAGCAACAACTATTTACAAATCAGTCCACTTCCATTCCCATCTTTGGCCGAGATCGGATTTGAGGTTTCCGAGCTGCCCATACCAGGCAAAGATTTCGAATCAAAGCTTGCCGCTTACGAATTGCGCAGAGATTATCCCTACGATGATGCCACAAGCAGAATTGGTATACATCTAAGATTTGGAACCGTCAGCATCAGGCATGCAGCTGGCGTGGCATGGTCCCTGAAGGCATACAAATGGTTATCTGAACTGGCATGGAGAGAATTCTACATGATGATCCTATGGCATTTTCCACAAACACCAACTCAAGCTTTCAAACCCGCCTACGATAACATCATGTGGCGGAACAATGAAGCCGAATTTGCTGCCTGGTGCCGCGGCGAAACTGGCTATCCAATGGTAGACGCTGGTATGCGGCAAATGAACGCAATTGGCTACATGCACAACCGTGTCCGGATGATCACAGCCAGCTTCCTCACCAAGCATCTACTAATCGACTGGCGCTGGGGTGAGGCCTATTTTGCAGAAAAGCTACTTGATTACGATCAGGCCAGTAATGTTGGGGGATGGCAATGGGCATGTGGCTCCGGAAATGATGCCGCACCATATTTCAGGGTGTTTAGTCCAGAGCTTCAAGCAAAAAGATATGATCCCGAAAACAAATATATTTATCGGTGGGCACCTGAATATAAACAAGAAAAGCATGTCCAACCTATTGTTGAACATGCTTTTGCAAGGGACAGGGCGTTGAAAGCTTTTAAAGAAGCATTAACTCCCCGCTAATATCTAATTTCCTACAGAGTCAACTTCCAAATCAAAGTCTAATATAGAATTTGAAGGTACTTTTTCGCTAGCTGTACTACCGTAGCCCAAGCCAGAAGGAATGAACATTCTCAGCTTTCCACCCTTTCTAATTTTGGGAACAACTTTCTGCCAACCTGGAATTAGGCCGCCAAGCGGCTGACTGAATGTTCCATCTGTAGATGAATCAAACACAGTACCATTAAGCAACCTGCCTGTATATTTAGCTTTAATTGTACTCGATTTGTTGATCACCTCCGTACCTGTACCCGGAGCTAATATGTTGTAATATACGCCTGATGAATCTTTAGTTGCAGTCAGGCTATTTTTGGTTAAAAATTCCTGGATTAATCGGTTATCCAATGCAGCCTGTGATCTTTCAGGATACGTAACGATCGTCAATTCTACAGGTTCATTGGAAGGAACATTAATATTTGATAGTCCATTTTTACCGAAAGCCAGGTAAGATGGTAGCAATACCTTTGCTGTGCCTCCTGGGCTTATCGCTAAAATCGCTGTCCGGATTGCAGGGATAGTTTGCGTCACGAATGTGCCGGAATAACCAACCAATGTTCCAAAATTTGAAGAGAATGTAGTCGTATTGTAGTAAACAGTACCATTGGTGATGGATTTCACAACAACATTATACAATACAGAGTCTTTGTCAATAAAATTAGCGCCAGTACCAGGGGTAACTACAGCATAATAAAACCCTGTAGAATCTTTGGTAACTGTAAGGTGATTGCTACTGATGTATTGTTTTAATTTAACATCATCAATGTTCTGAATGGATTCGTATTCTTTTTTACAAGCACTAAACAGCACAATCAGGGCCAGTAAGGCAAATGTATACGTAGAAAGCTTTTTAATCATTTCGTATTCTTATTTTTTATTTTGTAATCTTTAGTTTACCAATTCTAAGTAAGCTAATGGTGTAGTCAAGGTTGGAGTTGGCTGGTATCAGGCCAACACGTCGGTCGGTATATGCCATAACAGACGGAATAATCAGGCGAATTTGTCCTCCTGCCTGTATCTTCGGCAAGCCACGTTTCCAGCCTTCAATTAATCCAGAGTATACCAGTCTAACGGGTAGCGTCGGATTATCCACTACCGCTCCATTTAAAAGTCTACCAGTGTATGCAACCGTAACGGTATCAAGACTATCAAGCGTTACAGCACCTTCTCCTGGATTTAAAATTTGAGAAAATAGGCCCGAATCATCTTTTGTAGCATTGATATTGTTCAGCTTCAAAAATCTGTCTATCGAATCCACATCCAGCTTCAGCTGTGCCTCTCTGTCATATGTCACCTCCTTAGCACAAGAAATCAGCGCCATGCAAAAAATCAAACATGCTGGCAACACTGCATTTTTTAACATATTGCACAAAAATAGTCTTTTAAAAGGGATAGAACAATTTTTAACTTATTTTAACAAGGAGACACAAAAAACCGCCCAACAAACAAATGTCAGGCGGCTTTGGGTCAAATGATTCCTCTAGTTAGAAACAATATTTATTGGCGGATATAATCTGTTGTGCAACAATTTGCCGAGCCTCTTTCACATTGAAGGGCTCCATTTTCGTAAACCTTTTTAAACCAACCAGCATCATGCGCAACTCATCTCCATCTGCAAATGCCCATAAAGCTTCCTTTCCAGCTTTGGCCACTGCATCAACAGCCTCAACGAAATAAATGCGCATCATATTAATTTGACCTGTACAATCCGCCTCCCCTTTCAAGCTTACGAGTTTTTCGGTTCTCAGCATTGCTGATTCAGCTACATAAACATAACCGGCCATATCTGCAATGTTCATTAATATCTCCTGCTCTTTTGATAAGCTCATCATCAGCTTTTGAACAGCGGATCCGGCTACCATTAAGGTTGCTTTCTTTAAATTCTGAATAATCTTTTTCTCTGCAGCAAACGGGGTTTCATCAGGCTCCGCAAAATCAGGAATAGACATTAATTCAGCGGCCACTGCAGTAGCAGGCGTCATGAGGTCTAATTCTCCTTTCAAAGCACGCTTCAGCATCATATCAACCGTCAAAAGTCGATTGATTTCGTTTGTTCCCTCGAAAATTCTATTGATCCGTGCATCCCTGTACGCTCTGTCCATCGGCGCCTCGGCAGAGAAACCCATCCCACCATAAATCTGCACGCCTTCATCTACTACATAATCCAATGCCTCCGATCCAAAAACCTTCAAAATCGCACATTCAACCGCAAACTGCTCTG
>JAQBOT010000270.1 GCA_028287885.1 Pedobacter sp. | reverse complement strand
GAGGAAGATGGTCTGGCAATGAGCTCAAGAAATATCCACTTGTCGGCAGCTGACAGGAACAATGCTTTGGTATTAAGCAAAGCTTTAAACTATGTTAAAGATAATTACAACAACAAACCTATTGGATTGCTTTTAAAGGAGGCTAAAGAAATGATCACTTTAACGGAGGGCGTTGATTTGGATTACTTCACGATTGCAAACAAAGAAACTTTGCTTCCCGAATGTGATAAGGCCTCTGGTGAACTGGTGGCGCTTGTAGCAGCGAAAGTGGGCGAGACCAGACTGATAGACAACACCTTGCTGGACTAGACAATTTTACAATATTCAGTGAAAACTTTATCTAACTTTGTGCAATGATTATCCAGATATTAAAATCGAAAATACACCGTGTACGGGTAACGCAGGCGGAACTGAACTACGTTGGCAGTATTACGATTGACGAAGACCTTATGGATGCTGCGCACATTATCGCAAATGAGAAAGTACAGATCGTGAACAACAATAACGGAGAGCGCTTTGAAACTTATGTGATTAAAGGTGAACGCGGCACCGGAACGGTTTGTTTGAATGGAGCTACTGCTAGAAAAGTTCAGGTTGGTGATATTCTAATTATTATGTCTTATGGCTCTTTACCTGTTGAAGAAGCTAAAAAATATCATCCCATTCTGGTTTTCCCAGACGACAACAACCGCTTGTTGAAATAGGCGCTACAACAATTTCGTCTGTAACAAAGCTATGCATACATAATGTTTCGATAAGAAGTACTAAATTTGGCAATACGACCGAATTAGAATTTTTATATTATGCAATTTCAATTAAGTGAAGAACAATTGATGATCCAGCAGGCTGCACGCGACTTTGCGCAGACTGAATTAAAACCTGGCGTAATTGAAAGGGATGAACACCAAAAATTTCCTACAGAACAAGTAAAGAAACTGGGTGAACTTGGTTTTCTGGGCATGATGGTGCCTGAAAAGTACAATGGCAGTGGACTTGATGCAGTCTCTTACGTTCTTGTAATGGAGGAGTTGTCTAAAGTTGATGCTTCTGCATCTGTGGTTGTTTCGGTGAACAATTCATTGGTTTGTTACGGACTGGAATCTTTCGGTTCGGAATACCAAAAAGAAAAATATCTAAAGCCCCTTGCAGCCGGTCAGCAGATTGGTGCTTTTTGCCTTTCTGAACCTGAGGCAGGTTCAGATGCTACTTCCCAGCAAACCACTGCAGAAGACATGGGGGATTATTACTTATTAAACGGAACAAAAAACTGGATCACCAATGGTGGTACGGCTTCAACATATCTGGTGATTGCCCAGACAAACCGCGCTTTAAAACACCGTGGTATCAATGCTTTTATTGTTGAGAAAGGCATGGAAGGTTTTACCATCGGGCCCAAGGAAAACAAAATGGGAATTCGTGGTTCCGATACACATTCTTTGATGTTCAACGACGTTAAAGTTCCTAAGGAAAATCGGATAGGTGAAGATGGCTTCGGATTTAAATTCGCAATGAAAACTTTGGAGGGTGGCAGAATCGGTATCGCTGCACAAGCTTTAGGAATTGCTGCAGGTGCCTATGAGCTAGCCCTTGAATATTCAAAACAGCGGAAGTCTTTTGGAAAAGCGATTTCTGATCATCAAGCTATTGCTTTCAAGCTAGCAGATATGGCTACGCAGATTGAGGCGGCGAGAATGCTGGTTTATAAAGCAGCCTGGTTGAAAGATCAAGGCCAATCTTACACGCTTGCAGGCTCCATGGCAAAACTGTACGCCTCGAAAGTAGCGATGGACGTTACCATCGAAGCTGTACAGATACATGGTGGTTATGGTTTTGTTAAAGAATACCATGTTGAACGCATGATGCGTGATGCAAAGATCACGCAGATCTATGAAGGAACATCAGAAATCCAGTCGCTGGTTATTTCAAGAGAAATCCTTAGATAAACTTTGATCAGCTTAATCGCTGATCAAAGCCCCTAAAATTGTTTTAATCACCGCAACAACGATGGCTAAGATCGCGGCTGCGATAAAACCGCTGGTGCTAAAGCCAGTCATGAGGTGGTCTACAAGAAGCACCATTAAGACAGTGATGAGGAAGGAAACCAGTCCTAGTGTAAGTACATTGAATGGAAAAGTAAGTAGTCTGAGGACGAATCCGACTGTGGCGTTCGCCAAAGCGATCAGCAGTGCGGCAATGATCGCACTTCCGAAGCCATCAATCTGAACGCCCGGTACAATGTAGGCACCAAGGAGCATGGCTAAACCCATGAATAAAATTTCTAAAATGAATCGCATTTTTGTAGCTTGAATGAATGATTAGAAGGTTAAAAGTATACGGTTACTTGTTATTTGGCCTGATTGGCTTCAATGCCTGCTCAACTGCAAATAACAAGCCATTATCTATTGAGTTTTCATCTGACAGCACGAAGATCCTGGTCAGGAACATCGATCCCGCAGGATTACACCAACTGCAAGCGATGGGCAATCCAGAGGCTATTGACCCCTCATTAATCGCTGTACTCGACACACCAAGCGATGAGGACTCAACCAGTCAGGAGCAGCAAGTGCCTGGAAAGATACGGCTTGTTAAGGACATGCTTGAATTTAGGCCTGAACAGCCTTTCCGAAAAGGGAGGCAGTATCTAATTGTCAGTTATCTGAACGTTCGGTTTGGCAATCTTCAAAGCGCATTAAAAGGAACCATGCACAATAGCGTTAAGCCCAATCAGAAAATCCTGAAGCGCTAAAGGAGGGCAAAAACTGCCCCTGAAAAAAATAACTTCTTAATTACTTGATTTTTATATTATAAATAAAAACCTTATCTTTGCATTGTAATAGCGGATAGGAGGGGACATTGGTCCCCTCTTTTCTTTTATTAATTTTTTGATATGCAGGTAGAAAATAGAGTAAAAGAGTTAATTGAGGAGAAGATTTCGGATAGGCCGGAGCTCTTCCTGGTGCAAATTAAGATGCTGCCAAACAATAAGCTTATTATTCACGTTGACGGTGATGAAGGTATAAGCATTCAGGATTGCGCTGCAATCAGCAGGCATGTCGGTTTCCATTTGGAGGAAGAAAACGTTATTGAGCAAGCTTACAACCTGGAAGTATCTTCGCCCGGTGTAGGGGAACCTTTAAAACTTAAGAGACAGTACCAGAAGAATATCGGGCGACTACTAAGCGTTCGGCTAGCTGACGGAGCGACTAAAGAAGGTAAATTGCTGACGGTTACCGAGAACGAAATAACAATAGAGGAAAGCATTAAAGAAAAGGGTAAGAAAGCCTATTTGGCAGAGACTACGCTTAACTTTGAAAATATAGTAGAAACAAAGGTTTTAATTTCATTTAAATAAAATGAGCAATATTAATTTAATCGATTCATTTCAGGAATTTAAAGACTTCAAGAACATAGATCGTCCTACGGTAATTAGCGTGCTGGAAGAGGTTTTTCGTAGTATGCTGCGGAAGAAATATGGTACGGATGAGAACTGTGACGTGATTGTTAACCCGGATAACGGGGATTTGGAGATCTGGCGAACCAGGAAAGTTATGGAAGATGGCTTTTCGGAAGATGACGATTTGGAAATTGAACTATCGGAAGTGAAACAATTGGATCCAGATATGGAAGTTGGTGACGACTACATTGAGCAGATCACATTGGAAAGCTTTGGCCGCAGGGCTATTCTTGCCGCACGCCAGACTCTAGTATCTAAAGTTCTTGAGCTTGAAAAAGACGAGATATTTAAGAAATATAAAGATCGCGTTGGTGAGATCGTAACTGGTGAAGTTTATCAGGTATGGAAAAAGGAGACTTTGGTTCTTGATGATGAAGGCAACGAATTGATGATGCCTAAGACGGAGCAAATACCTGCCGACTATTTCAAAAAAGGAGATACTGTACGTGCAGTAATTTCTAAAGTTGATATGGTAAACAGTACACCGAA
>JAQBOT010000267.1 GCA_028287885.1 Pedobacter sp. | reverse complement strand
CAGCCGGACTTCTCCCTATGCATACATTGCCAGGTATTTGAAGGAGTTCCGCGTAAAAACGCTCAGGTTCAAAAATATCCGGTTTAAGTATATAAACAACAACCTGGAAAAGCCCGCGACAGACTCGCTGGTTAATCTGGATGTTACTTTGAAGGACTGGCTTATTGATGCGAAATCTGCGTCAGACCCTACGCGCATGTACCTGTTGAAAGACATTATACTCAATATCAAAGATTATGAGTACGCAACCCCAGACAGTATGTACCACCTCCGCATTGATCGCTTTGATTTTCGCGCATCTACAGGTAGGATCAAGATCAATCAGTTTACACTCGTACCTCGACATTCAGAAATGGAATTTGGTAAAGTTGCCGGTTATGCCAAAGACAGGTTCAACATATCTCTGAATGACATTAGCCTGAGTGGTATAGACTTCCCTTTATACCTGCGGAAGCAAGAGCTGCTGGCGCAGGAGATGAATATCAACAATGGTTTTCTTGCGGTTTTCAACAACAACATGCTCGCCGAACAGAACCTGGCGAAAGAAGGTAAGTTTCCGCACCAGCTACTGCAGCTTGTTAAAGCGCCGATCACAGTCAAAAAACTAAGCCTCAATCAGGTCAACATCAGCTATGCAGAGTATGATAGGGATAGCAAGGAAAAGGGCATCATCACATTCGACAATACTTCAGGTGTGATTAGTAATGTGACGAATGCGCCTGCCTTCAAGAAAAAAAATCCATACATGATTGCGCGTATGCATTCCAGACTTATGGGCCAGGGCCATATGGATGTGAACTTTAGGTTCGACCTAACGGCGGCAGATGGCGCATTTGCCTACGCCGGGCTCCTGAAAGATATGGATGGCCGCGCATTGAACAAAGTAACCAGACCTCTTGGTATGCTGCAGATCAGAAGCGGTTATATTAACGAATTGGGCTTCCGAATACAGGCGAACGACAAACGCGCAACAGGTAAGTTGAACTTTAAGTATGAGCGACTTGGTGTTAATATACTGGAACGTGATGAGGGCAAGGATCACCTGGTAAAAAAGGGTTGGTTATCCTTTCTAGCAAACAATCTGATACTAAACACCTCCAATCCAGACCGCAACGGAAAGTTTGTCTCTGCAAACATCGACTATGCTAAGGTGCCCACTTCAACCTTTTTCAGCTATCTATACAAAACTTTGTTCGAGGGGATCCGGTACAGTATAGGCTATACAGATTCAAAGGAGCAGGAGATAAAAAAGCAAGTGGATAAGTTTGAAAAGATGAAAATTGATCGGGACTTGCGCCGCGAGAACAGGCGTAAGAGGCAGTTGAACAAATGACCCGCAGTAAAGAAAAAGGCCCCGATAATCGAGGCCTCTAATATTTATAAGTTGATCTTAAGCAACGATCCAGTTCCATCCGAACTCATCTGGCACCAGACCATAACGGATATCATTCAACTTCTTTGCAATTGAGGTCGAGAATGGGCGATCTGTAGGATCCGTCAGCGTGTACATCTCGCCTTGGTAACCGATCTCAGCAATCTGAGTAATTGTTGCGGCCGTACCAACAGCAAAAGCTTCAGTCAGCTTTCCGTTTTGTATTCCTTCTAAGACTTCTGTGATGGATACACGTCTTTCTTCTACCGGATAGCCCAGACTTTTAGCAAGCTGCAAAATTGTATCTCGCGTTACACCATCCAAAATCGTTTCCCGAATTTCTGGCGTTACAATTTTACCGTCAATAACGAACATTAGATTCGCACTTCCGGATTCTTCCACGAATTCATGGTTTTTTGCATCCGTCCAGATCAATTGATCATAACCTTCTGCTTGTGCCGCTGCCGTTGGCATCATGGACATTGCATAGTTCCCGGCAGTTTTTGCCGCACCTACACCACCGTCTGCACCGCGGGTGTAATGGGTTTCTATTTTAACGCGTAAGGGTTTATTGAAATATGGACCGGTCGGCGTGGTTAGTACAACGAATTTATAGGTAGACGATGCTTTAACACCTAATAACGGGTCTGTAGCAAATAACGTCGGACGAATGTACAAGGAGTAATTCTCTGCAGATGGTACCCAATCTTTATCCAGGTTAACCAATGCCGCAATCCCTTGCATAAACAGGTCTTCCGGTACGGTAACCATAGCCATTCTTTCCGCAGATCTGTTGAACCGAGCAAAGTTCTTTTCTGCTCTGAACACACTAATACTGCCATCCTTTAGACGGTATGCCTTCATGCCTTCAAAGATTGCCTGACCGTAGTGCAAGGCAGAAATGGCTGGGCTCATCAGAATTGGACCATAAGGCAGGACTTCAAAGTTCTTCCATTCCCCATCTTCATAATCGGCAACAAACATGTGGTCTGTAAAGTATTTACCGAATGGGAGATTTGTGAAGTCCGTTTCAGCCAACCTGGAATGGTTAACTTGCGTCTGTTTTATGTCTAAAGTGTCTATCACTGGCTTAGGTTCTAATTCATGCAAAATTAGCAAAAATCCAACCATAAACCAGTTTATTTTGGTATTAACGGTGTTTTAGGTACACTAAGCTGGGCGCCCTCCCAGCCGATCATGGCGGTTTTTCGTGTCGGACCCCACATGTAGCCGCCAATAGTTCCGGAAGATTGGATAACGCGGTGACAAGGGATCAAAAAGGCTACGGAGTTGCTGCCTATAGCTGTGCCCACGGCCCTGGATGCATTTGGACTCCCAATTTCAGCTGCAATTTTTCCGTAAGTAGAGAGTTGTCCCATGGGGATCTTTAATAAGCTTTCCCAAACCTTAATTTGAAATTCACTTCCTTTCAGGTGTAGTTTGACTTGAGGCAATCTGCTCCAGTCGTTTTGAAAAATGAACAAGGCATTTTGCTGTATCAGATCCAATCTGCGCTGAAAGACTGCATTCGGAAACTTGTTTTTTAGTGTATTGAATGCAAGCTCCTCATCATCTTCAAAAGCCATATAACAAATCCCTTTTGTGGTAGAGGCCACGATCAGGTTTCCAAATGGGCTATCCGCGAAACTAAAATTTATATACAAGTTCTTGCCGCCATCCTTGTATTCGGCGGGCGTCATTCCTTCAATGTTAATGAAAAGATCATGAAGCCGGCTCGTGCTGGACAA
>JAQBOT010000242.1 GCA_028287885.1 Pedobacter sp. | reverse complement strand
TGAGCCAATCACCGCAACTCTTTTGCCGGTTCTAATAAGTGGTTCTTCTGCCTTGATATATCCTTTTGCAAAGGCGACTTCAATGATGTGTTTTTCAATATCTTCGATCGATACTGCCGATTTGTTGATTCCCAACACGCAAGCTGACTCGCAGGGTGCCGGGCAGATGCGACCAGTAAACTCAGGGAAGTTGTTGGTGCTTAGCAGGATGTTTGATGCCAGCTCCCACTGCCCTTTATATACAGCGTCATTGAATTCCGGTATAACGTTTCCAAGCGGACAGCCTGACTGGCAAAAAGGAACGCCGCAATCCATACATCTGGCTGCCTGATGGTTAAGTTCTTCTACTTCAAATTCTTTAACAAATTCGCCATAATGCTGTAAACGCATCTTGGCATCTTGCTTTACAGGAGCATTTCTCTCATACTCTAAAAATCCGGTTACTTTTCCCATAATTAAGATATTGTAATTTTACTTCGCTTCAATAGGACAGCTTTATATTCTTTAGGAAACACTTTGATAAAGTGGGCAGACTGTGTTGCCCAATCGCTTAAAATGAACTCCGCTAACTTGCTGTTTGTTAATTTGATATGTTTTGCTAAAAGCTGGTTGATTCTAAGTTCATCTGCCTCTGTTAGTGGGTCAAGATCCACCATTTCTTTGTTGCACTTATTTTGGAAATCACCTTTGGTGTCATAAACCCAGGCAACTCCACCGCTCATTCCTGCAGCAAAGTTGTGACCGGTTTCACCGATAACCAGAACCTCACCACCTGTCATATATTCACAACCGTGATCACCCAAACCTTCAACTACAGCAGTAGCACCTGAATTACGGACAGCGAATCTTTCTCCCGCCTGGCCTCTTGCAAACAGTTCCCCGGATGTAGCGCCATACAAGGCAACATTACCAATGATTATATTTTGCTCAGGAACATATTTCACGTTATTGAATGGATAGATAATAAGCTGTGCACCAGAAAGGCCTTTACCTACATAATCATTTGCTTCACCTTCAAGTTCCAGCGTTATCCCTTTCGCAGAGAAAGCGCCGAAGCTTTGACCTGCAGACCCCGTGAATTTGAAATTGATGGTGTTGGCAGGTAAACCCTGACCTTTATAAATCTTCGATACTTCGTTAGACAGCATGCAACCAGTGGTACGGTCTGTATTCTTGATTTCGAAAGACTTAAATACTGGTTCCTTAAACAGCAAGGCAGGTTCGGCAGCTTTGATCAGCTCATGATCCAATACGTTTTCAATACCGTGATCTTGTTTTTCTGTGTTATATAAACTCAAACCATTATCTGGAGCCTTGTATAGAATGGCAGATAGGTCAAGATTCTTTAATTTCCAATGTGTTGGATCCAGTTGTCTTACGCTTAAAGCATCAGCCTGGCCAACCATCTCGGTTACTGTGCGGAAGCCAAGTTCTGCCATAGTTTCACGAAGTTCTTGCGCAAGGAAATGAAAAAGATTTACAACATGGTCTGCCTCTCCTGTGAATAGTTTTCTTAACTCAGGATCTTGTGTTGCAACACCTACCGGACATGTATTCAGATGACACTTACGCATCATAATACAGCCAGAGGTTACCAGGGCAGCTGTAGCAACTCCCCATTCTTCCGCGCCAAGTAAGGTAGCAATCGCGATATCACGACCTGTCTTAAGCTGACCATCTGTTTGAAGAACAACACGGCTACGTAGTCGATTTTTCACCAAAGTCTGGTGTGCTTCTGCAAGTCCAAGTTCCCATGGCAAGCCAGCATGCTGTATAGATGTGAGTGGCGATGCGCCTGTCCCGCCGTCAAAGCCTGAAATGAGAATTACATCAGCATGTGCTTTAGCAACACCCGCTGCAATGGTCCCTACTCCTGCCTTAGACACAAGCTTTACATTGATTCTCGCGGCTCTGTTTGCATTCTTAAGGTCAAAGATAAGTTGTGCAAGATCCTCTATTGAATAAATGTCGTGATGTGGCGGAGGAGAGATCAAACCGACACCAGGCGTAGCGTGACGAACCTTAGCTATCCAGTCGTCTACTTTATCACCTGGTAATTGCCCGCCTTCCCCAGGCTTAGCACCCTGAGCCATTTTTATTTGCAGTTCATCTGCATTTGTAAGGTAGTTGCTCGTAACCCCAAACCTTGCAGAAGCAATTTGTTTAATGGCTGACCTCATAGAATCTCCGTTCTCCAACATTTCATAACGAAGTTCATCTTCCCCACCTTCACCAGTGTTGCTCTTACCGCCAATGCGGTTCATTGCAATGGCAAGGGTAGAATGCGCTTCATGAGATATTGAACCAAAAGACATCGCTCCTGTTGCAAATCGTTTCAGAATGCCTTCGATTGGCTCAACTTCATCCAGAGGAACAGGAGGTCTGTTATAATTGAATTCAAACAATCCACGAATGGTGAATGCCTGATTTGTTTGCTCGTTTACTAGCTTCGAATACTGTTTAAAGGTATTGTAGTCGTTTTTTCTTGTCGAGTTCTGTAGTAAATGGATAGTCTGCGGGTTGAATAAATGCTGCTCCCCTTTTCTTCTCCATTTGTAGGTACCGCCTGTTGGCAAGATTACGTCTGGCCTTGTTGCTTTACCAAAGATGCGTGCATGTTTGATCAACGCTTCTCTGGCTAGTTCATCAAGACCTAATCCACCAATTCTTGACACCGCACCACTAAAGTGTCTGTCTACTACTTGTTTATTTAATCCTAGAATCTCAAATATTTGAGCCCCATGGTAAGATTGTAAAGTGGATATTCCCATTTTTGAGAATATTTTTAACAATCCATTATTTACGGCGTAGATATAATTCTGAATTAGTTTTTCAGTTTTAAGCGTGGTTTCTTTCTCAAAGCCTGTGATTGTTTCTAGCGCTAGATATGGATTCACTGCAGTGGCGCCGAACCCAATCAAGCATGCAAAGTGATGAACTTCCCAAACATCTCCAGCTTCTACTACCAGTCCTACCGCACCTCTATGACCCTTACGGATTAAATGGTGATGGATAGTAGATACCGCTAATAGAGAGGGTATTGCCGCATGTTCGGAATCCAAGGCACGGTCTGAAAGCACAAGAACCTGGAAACCATCCTCAACTGCATCAACTGCATAGCGACATAGTCTGTCAAGTGCTTTTTCTAAGGCACCAGGCTCGCCGCTTGCACGGAAGTAGGTTTGCAACGTTTTTGATTGGAAAACACCTGTATCAATACTTCTTACCTTTTCTAATTCCTGATTGGTTAGGATTGGATGCTTGATACCAACACAATGGCATTGCATTGGACTTTCATCCAACAGGTTGCCGTTATTACCCATAAATCCCGCAAGACTCATAACGACCTTTTCTCTGATTGGGTCGATAGGAGGATTCGTTACCTGAGCAAAAAGCTGCTTAAAGTAAGAAGAAAGGTGCTGTGGCTTTTGCGACAGAACCGCCAACGGAATATCTGTACCCATAGAACCGATTGGTTCTTTTCCATCGAAAGCCATCGACTTTAAAACAACGTCGATATCCTCCCTGGTATACCCAAAAACCTGCTGATATCTGAAAATGGATTCTTCAGATAAGCCAGTAAATACGACCCTTGGATCTGACAGTTCTTCCAGTTTAATCTGGTATTGGTTAAGCCAACTGGCATAAGGTCTACGTCCGCAGACTTCCTGCTTGATCTCTGCATCACTTATAATCCTGCCCTGCTCCATATCTACCACGAACATCTTTCCTGGAGTTAAGCGGCCTTTTTCAATAATCTTGCTTTGATCCAATGCGAGTGCACCTGCTTCGGAAGCCATAATCACAAGATCGTCACTTGTTATTGCATATCTGGAAGGACGAAGTCCGTTCCTGTCTAGAGTGGCGCCTATTAGGTTACCGTTGGTGAAAGCGATCGCTGCAGGGCCGTCCCATGGCTCCATAAGTGTAGCATGGAACTTGTAAAAAGCCTGCTTTAACTCATCCATATCGTCATTACCATCCCAGGCTTCTGGGATCAACATCATTAATACATGCGGCAATGAACGGCCCGAGTGAAGTAGTAACTCTACTATATTATCAAGGCAGCCTGAGTCAGACTGGGTCTCATCAATAACTGGAAGTAAGATATTAAGCTCCTCAGCAGTGAAATAGCTTGAAGCAAACGATTTTACACTTGCCCTAAACCAGTTCAAGTTGCCTTGTAAGGTGTTGATCTCCCCATTATGGGCGATATACCGGAATGGTTGCGCCAGACGCCATGAGGGGAATGTATTGGTGGCGAAACGTGAGTGTATGAGGCCGAATGCCGATACAACACGTTTGTCACTTAGTTCCGTAAAGTATGTTCTAAGCTGTAATGAAGTGAGCTGTCCTTTATATACTATAGTTCTTGAAGAAAAAGATGCGATGTAAAAGTCCTCTTTAGCACCAGTGACCGTGTTATTTATGGTCTTGGTTAGATAGTTCTTGAACACATATAGTTTGCGTTCAAAATCAGCTCCGGCTGCAATCGCGTAAGGTCTTGCAACGAACACTTGCTCCATTTCTGGTTCTACAGACAAAGCCATGTCACCAATACCATCTGTGTTGGTGATTACTTTCCGAAATCCAAGAATTTCCAGGTTAAGCTTTTCTGCTGCCCTGTAAATTACTTCTCTGCATTCTTCTCTAGCTTTGATGTCTTTCGGTAAGAAGAGCATTCCAACTCCATAATCACCGGATGGACTTAGACTAAAGCCGATTTTCAAACATTCGTCGTAAAGAAACTCATGAGGAACCTGAATCATGATTCCTGCCCCGTCTCCGGTGTTTACCTCCGCACCGCATGCACCTCTGTGATCAAGATTTTCAAGGATTGTTATTGCATCAGAAATAATCTGTTGAGATTTTCTTCCTTTTACATGAGCTACAAATCCTATCCCACAAGCGTCGTGTTCGAAGCGCTGATCATATAATCCCACATTGTTGTTATTCTGCCCCATAAAGTAAGTGTCAATGAAACACTAAGATAAAGATTAATTTACTGATTTATAAAATTTATATAAATTTGGGAATGTCTTAAATAGTACAACAAGAAAGCGGGGGAATATTGTTAATATCGTAATTAAACCGTAGGTATTTTATGATGCTGTTAAATTTGTGAAATTCTGTGGTATTTTTATTACATTTTTTCGTAAAGTTTAAATGGAGGAAAAACACTAGATAGCTGCATTTTAATGTCTTATTAGGATAAAACTTGAATTTTAAACTTCTTGTATTTGGATGCACAATAGATGGATACTATAAATTGGATATTCATTTTGGCTGTTTGATCCTTACAGTCATCAACCTGTATTGTGTTGTATAGCTATATCAATTTACTGATAGGAATGGTTCTTTATGGTACTGCTTGCCTTCTTAAGGCAAATTGATGCACTACCCGGCTGCAGGCATTCGAGTTGGAATCCTAATAATCCACATTCTCTAATGAAAAATTAAAAAACAAGTGGTAAAAAGCGCGAGTTAGCAAGCTAAATGACTGCAATTAGGTTAGTATCAAATTTATCATAAAAATAAACCCATTATAAATCAAATGATTGGCTCAGAATTCCTCCTAGTAATGGCTTAATTGCAAAAATTTGTTTTGGGAACTAATGTCTTTTCTTACATTTGCAGTGGGCAAGTCTTCTACGATCAGCTCCTTTTGAACTCCCCCAGGGCGGGAACGAAGCAAGGGTAGAAAGTTGTAGCGGTGCGATAGAAGTTGCTTGCCCTTTTTTATTTTTTCTCTTAAGATAAAAAAGCGAATTCATTATATTCATCTTGGTGTTGATTTAGTATCTGTGATTAGCCAATGCAGCATTGGGACATCTCTAGACCAATTTATGTATGAAATCCTCCCCGACACAAACACCTAGGTTCGGATCGAAGAAGCTTAACAGATTTGCCTTCATATAGTGTTGAAAGTGTTAGACAGGATTCGCAATATAATGGCCTGAGCAACTACGTGCTGGTTCCTATTACAACGATACCTCGCTGAAAAGCAATTTAAGATAAAGAAAGCGCTTGGCACTGTATGCAAAGCTCCAAAAGTTTAACCCTTTATAAGGCTGGATTGCATATATCGGCCACAGTAACAAGGTTTTTTTAATTTGCTAGAACAGCTTTCACTTTGTCATAAACTATTTCTTCATCTGGCGCAATCAAGATTCCCTTTACTCCTGCCCCATTTGCCGCTTCAACATCCCTCGGCTTATCTCCAATCATTACGGATAACTTTGGATCTATATTGTATGTGTGAATGGCTTCAAGCAACATTCCGGATTTAGGCTTCCTACACGCACAGTCCCCTGACACGGAAGGGTGATGCCTACAAAAGTAAGCATGTGTAAACTTTGCACCATGTTCTTCAAACTTATCAAAAAGCAATGTATGCATTGTATTAAGCTGATCCTCGCTGTAACGATTTAGTGCAAGGCCTCCTTGATTTGTGATTATAATTAATAAATATCCTTCGTCATACAGCTTTTTTAATGCAGGGATTTGGTATTCTAATATTTTAAAATCTTCAACCCGGCAGATGTAATCATTCATTTCATGATTTAATACCCCGTCTCGGTCTAAAAATATTGCCTTATTCTTCATTTTATATGTCTTTGTCCAAAGATGAAGATATTAAGTCAATTCCGACGCCTTTATCCCATCTTTTGAATTAGAGGAAGAATTATCCTTCATCTGTTATACTTTGTTTAAAGATGAAGATATTGAGTCAATTCTGGAGGGTTTATCCCATGTCTGAAAGTATAGGCTAAATAAATATAAGCTTTTTGAAGCAGGAACGATATTTAACATTAGAATTGTAGATTCTATATTGATACTTACAACAATACCATTGTATATACTATTAAGTGTTTAAGGCAAGCTTGTATAAAGAATGTAATGGGCTAAGAAAAAGTCTTTAGGAAATCACTATCCTCAGCTAACTGAATGTGGCATGTACTTCTTCAAGGACTGCTTCGACTATATATCCGCTAGTTTAAACCCTCCCGGCTAGTTATTCTTCCAATAATCTACAAAAGAGTAGCCCTGAAAGTTTGAGGAAGTATTTGTTGATTCTGCGAAGGTATACTTATCAGAATGTGTCGATCCTGGCACAATAAAAGTCCCGGTTTTAAATAATCTCCCTTAATATCAGTCTTGTAGCTCATTTATTAAATAAAACCTTGCATGGTATAGGAATGAGCCCTATATTTGCATCACTTTAAACGGAAACGCTTAGAGGAAACTTCAAAAAAGAAGTTTGATTCCGTAGCTCAGCTGGTAGAGCATTACACTTTTAATGTAGTGGTCCTGGGTTCGAATCCCAGCGGGATCACAAAAAAAAAAGCCTGCAATCGATGAAGATTGCAGGCTTTTTTGTTGCATCTTTTAGTCTAACAAAAGTTGACTTAACTCGAAAATCAGGAAGAAACTGACAGAAATTGCTTCCTTTCCGACAAACGAGCTTTCAAAGCCTTTTTTAAAAATAAATCATTAACTCCATCTTTAAAAAGCTTCAACATCCAGTTAAACTTGCTTCTCTCTCTTTTGTAAGCGAACTCTTTGGAAGCCATAATAAATATCTTAAAATGCCTGAGTGGAGCATGAATGCCGTAATAATATTTTAATGCTTTTTCTATCCTGTCATTAACTTGTCTATTATCAGATACATATAAGTCCCACTTGTTCCTGAATTTCTCGTAGCTCGCTCTTGGAGAGAAAGTTAGATTATCAGCGTGTACTCGTTTTTGGTATAACCTGGTAGGTATATAATGAACTTTCGCTATTAAACCCATTTGGCAAAAGATATCAGAGTCTTCATGTGACCAAAAGTCTATTTCATATCCAGATGTCAATTTAAATATGCTGTTTCTAAATAACCCGAATGGTCCCTGCCCTGTTGCCGAAAAGAAAGTTTCAAAGGGAGTATTGAATTCACTATCAGTCAGTTTTCTAGGAAATCCAAAGGAGTTTGGGGCGAAACGGCTTCTGTATCCTGGTCCTACATATGCTCCATTTTCATCAATAACATCATATTGACAGCCTAGCAGTCCGACATCTTTATTGTCCTCCAGGTATAAAACCATTTGATTTAAAAAGTCTGGTTTTAACAGATCATCTCCATCTAAAAAGTGCACGTATTCGACATCTTCAGGTAATTTGGAGTAGCCATAATTTCTCCCAGCGGACGGTCCTTCGTTATCTTTTTGAAAAAACTGAAATCTGCTATCGTTTTCTATGCTATGTTTAATTATAGAAACTGTATCATCTATACTACCATTATCAATGATTATACAAGACCAATTATTAAAGTGTTGGCCTTTTACCGATTTAATCGTATCAAAAATATAGCTGACATTATTGTACGTACCTATAATTACTCCAACTTTCATCATTAATAAGTTTATCAATCTTCTTAATGTAAAGATTTTGTTCAGTTATATATATATATGTATTCCGACAGCAGCTTCTAGTATTATTAGACTTGATTAGTCCATCGATTATCTTGGATTAGTCAACCGTAAGTTGCCAAGGATGACTAGTAAGCTTTAATTCACGAGTTAGCAACCATATAAAAGTTATGCATCAACTGAGGCAGGTCGAATTGACAACCGGCTCATGTATCACTATTCTTTATCTATAAAAAAATTGGTTTACATTCCGCCCACATGACAAGTTTTTTCCCTACTTGCTTCATTTTAGCGTACTAGAGCTGCAATCACAGCTATATGCTCGTTTGCAATTGCTTATTAGCTCATAAGCTTCAACAATGACGTCTAAATACTGTTTACCGACTACATCAGGCTGATGCTTTTCTAAATGAGATATGGCATTCAATTTCAGTCTTTCTTGCAGGTTGGTATCTTTAATAAGCTTCTTCATGGTCGATACTAGTGAAATAAGGTTTCCACGTTGAAAAACCAACCCGGCCATACCAATTGCATCGGGTAGTCCACCCCCATCGGAAACAATCGGAATACAACCACATGCTAATCCTTCTAATGCGACGTTCCCGAATGGTTCTTTCCATAAAGATGGCACTAAGAGATATTTATGCTCATTTAGGCAGGCCGTTAACTGTATACCAGTCATTGAACCTTTAAACGTTAAGTTGTTAATTACCTTTAAATCGATTGCTAGTGTTTGAAGGACCTGCAACTCAGGACCATCACCTATGATGGTTAATGAATATGGAGATTCTCGTTTATCAACTTTAGAGTCCATTATAAGCTGACACAAAGCTCGTATTGCTAAATCGGCACCTTTATCGGAGACCAATCTTCCAAGAAATACAAACGTTTTATCTCTTGGGTTTTCTTTTAATATTTTGAATTTTTCGGAACTGTAAGGATTGCCAATTACTTTGGCATTCTTAAAACAGATGTTTCTTACTGCGTCACTGACTGCGATTACCCGGCTTGCTCGTTTCAGCCACACAAACTTCAAACGGTCTTGCAAACCCAGTGTACCATCCATCCTTGATACCCATGTATTTAACACAACAACAGATATCTTTCTGAAAAATAGATTAGGCCATGCCAACCTCAAACAAGGATTATTTTCCAAAATTACATCTGCCCAATTATGTTGAGCAAAGAGCGTTCTAAATGATGGATTTCTAATGACTTTAAATGGAAAATTGTCCGGCCCGGTATATTCGGTCCAGGTAACCAGATGGATTTCGTGCCCCAACTTCGAAAATGAATAGCCCAAAATTTCCGAGTTGATCTCGATACCTCCGATATCTGGAAAGAATTGATGTGATAAAATTAAAATCCTCATTTAGGGGTGTGCTTAGTGTTCAAATTAGTTACATATAGCTTTGTACATCCTTTAGTAACTGTTTTCTTCCGTTGAGTTTATCTATAATCTGGCTTTCACTATTATAGAACAGTTTCATGTATCGCAATACACAAATTTCCAAATAAATGCGGGTGCGAAGCAAGAATTTGGTGAGATCAGGCGAGTTAATTTTCTTGTGTTTTCTAAATAAATTCCATTTACCATCATGATATAATCGCACACGCTTGCTATTAATCTTATAGGAATTCCCACCCTGATGTGAAACAACTATCTGATTAGTTACGGTTACTTTCCATTTTGACTGATGGATTCGCAAGGCCAGTTCTACGTCGGCCTCAACCTGTGGAAATGTCTTGGCATCGAAGTAGTCAATACCTTCCAAACATGCCTTCCTAAATCCGAGACAACATGAAAATGGAATGACTCTACCTCTTTGTGTTTTCAAAAGCTTTTGAAACTTGGCTTCTACAGCTTGCCCTACAATGTAACCTGCTAGCGTAGGCTCGTTTTGGAAACTTCCTATAATTTGACCCTACTCTCCTTTCGACGTGAAGCCAAGACGACCGATCGTTGGATCACCCTTTAATATCTCTTCTAAATGTTTTACAATTGGGCTAATTAGATAAGCATCGGAATCTAGCAGAATGATGATTTCAGATGATGCTAACCTCAGTCCATTATTCACGGTTCCAGCATAACCTAAATTCGTGTTGTTTTTGATTAGTTTTACAAGTGGATGGTTGATGTTGGTCGGATTACAATCTGGGGAGCAATCATCAACAATAATAATCTCATGTAAATTTGGTTTATCATACTTTAATAAAGATTCAATGTTGCGTTGCACAAGATCCCATTGGCCGTAAACTGGCATTACTACTGATACTTTCGTCATGTTTGTAACTATTTGTGAGATCATTTAAGAATATTC
>JAQBOT010000231.1 GCA_028287885.1 Pedobacter sp. | reverse complement strand
GTTTGCATCCTCGCTGCTACTGAGTTTAAACGCTTCAGCTAGCATAAATGCCCCAGCCTATGCACTGCGAACTACAACTGTTAAATCTGCCATATGGGCAGCGCAAGTTGCTGACATTAGAATTACCGGGAAAGTTTTGGATGAAACAGGAAGGCCACTTATTGGTGCTTCGGTAAAAGTTAAAGGTGCATCTACGGGTGTATCAACAGATGTTAACGGTGCTTTTGTTATCAATGCACCTGAAAATGGAACTTTGATCTTGTCATACACGGGGTATGAAAGCAAAGAAGTTGTCATTGGGGGAAAAACATCGATTACGGTGAGCCTGGCTCCTGCTGCAAATAACCTGAATGAAGTTGTTGTAACGGCTTTAGGTATCAAAAGGGAGTCGAAGAAACTGGGTTACTCGGTTACTACTGTAGGCGGAGAGGTACTGACTAAGGCCCGCGAATCAAACGTAGCCATGGCCTTAGAAGGCCGTGTAGCAGGCCTAAGCGTTTCTGGAACAAGCGGTGGACCGGGTTCATCTGCGAAAGTTCTTCTTCGCGGCGTAACCAGCTTTGGCGCAAGTTCTCCTTTGTACGTAATCAATGGTGTCCCAATGGACAACACGCAGCGTGGTTCTGCCAGTGAATGGGGTGGTGCAGATCTTGGAGATGGTATTTCTAATATCAACCCGGATGATATTGAGTCAATGACGGTCTTAAAAGGGCAGTCTGCATCAGCATTGTACGGCTCAAGGGCAGCAAACGGCGTTATTTTAATTACGACCAAGTCTGGCAAGAAAAACTCAGGTTTAGGAGTCGAATTTAATACCAACGTACAGTTTGACAAACCTGTAAACAATACAGATTTTCAAACCACTTATGGCCAGGGCCAGTTGGGATCAACCGGGCTGCTTGGTGTAAAACCCACCAACGCGGCTGAAGCTGTTCAAACCGGTAACCTGGCATGGGGTAGCCCCATGGATGGCTCGCCTGTTGTACAGCTGGACGGAAGTAATGGCACCTATTCTAATAAAAGCAATTACCTTGATTTCTATCGTACTGCGCCAAGTTTCACAAACACTTTGTCTTTGACCGGCGGCGGCGATGGTGGAAGTTTCCGTTTGTCTGCGTCAGACCTGCGGGGAAATTCCCTTGTCCCAAACAGCTATATGGACAGAAAGACATTCAACTTCAATGGATCACAATCGATAACAAACAAATTAGATGTTACTGTTATCGCGAACTACATTCTTCAAAACGACAAGAACCGCTCTGCATTAAGTGATGGTCCGGGTAACCCGAACAATGTTCAGTCATTAGCACCCAACATTGATCAAAGCATTTTATCACCAGGCACTTCTCCTGATGGCAAAGAGCGTACTTTCACCAACGACACTTACGTAACCAATCCATATTTTGCTGCTTACAATTTCCAAAACAATATTGCAAGAAAACGTTTGATCTCCTCTTTATCAGCAAAATACAGTTTCACAAAATGGTTGTATGCTCAGGGTCGCGTAGGGTTTGACAACATCAATGATCAAAGAATCAACATAGAGCCAACTGGAACAGGTTATCGCAGTGACAATGGATCCATGACGCAGTATGACATGCAAACCAATGAATTCAATGCAGATGTCCTTGTTAATGGTAATCATGCTATTATCAAAGACTGGCTAAGCCTTGATTTAACATTGGGTGGTAACATCCGGAAAAACCATTATGGAGGAACCCAAATTGGCGGTAATGGAGGATTCATCATCCCCTATTTTTACAGCTTAACCAATTTCGCAAGTCGTAATAGTGGTTATGTAAGCGGGTACTCCAATACTCAGGTAAACTCCGCTTATTACGCTGCTGATTTCTCAATCAAGAACTACCTTGTGCTGAGCACCACTGGTAGGTACGATGAATATTCCAGCATTTCAAGTGCATTGGGCCGCGGAATCTTCTCACCTTCTGTGTCAGGAAGCTTTATCTTTTCTGATCTCTATCACATGAAGAATGTTGATTTAGGAAAGATACGCGTATCGTATGCACAAACTAGTGGAGAGGCATCGCCTTATGCCAATGCGGTATATTACTCTGTAAATAACTCCATCAATGGCGTACCCGCAGGTGGTTTCAGTACACAACTACCAAACCTCTTTTTAAAACCATATACACTGAGAGAGTTTGAAGTTGGTGCCGAGATGAAATTCTGGGGTGACAGACTTGGTTTTGATGCGGCATTTTTTGCCCGTAAAACGAAAAACGAGATCATTAATAGTACCATTGACCCATCAGCAGGATACAACAATAGTTATATAGCTACAGGTTCTACCCAGAACAGAGGTTTCGAGCTTGAAATACATGGTACACCGGTCAAAACTTCCGCTTTTAGCTGGACACCTTCGTTTAACTTTACTTACGTAAAAAACAAGATCCTTCAAACAGACGGCTTGGTAAATAACCCGATTACATTAGGGACTTACCGTCCGCTAAACGCGAACACTGCTTTGATAGCTGGCCAGCCTGGTCCGCAGATCATGGCGCACGATTACGTTCGTAATGCTGGCGGTCAAATCATTGTTGATGCAAATGGTATCCCGGTTCAAGGAGATCTTCAGGCTATGGGTTCAACGGTTCCTAAAATATATGGTGGTTTGAATAACAACTTAAACTATAAATCATTCAACTTATCATTCCTGACTGATTATCGATTCGGCAACAAGATCTTATCCGCAACAAACTATTACAGTATTTACCGCGGATTAAATCAAATAACCCTGGCTGGGCGCGAAAGTGGAATAATTGCTGAGGGAGTTACTGCTGACGGCACACCAAATACAAAAGTTGTAGCTGCTCAAACGTATTACCAGACTTTGGCTCAGCGTATATCTTCTTTAAATGTCTTAGATGGTAGCTTTATTAAGTTACGCCAGGTGACTTTGGGTTATAATTTTTCCGCAGCAACACTAACACGTACACCGTTTAGCGGCATAAATGTCTCATTAGTTGCACGTAACCTATTAACAATAATGAAACATACCGACAACATTGACCCGGAAGCGGCTTTTTCAAGTCTTATCGGTTATAATGGTATAGAAGGTACAAGCTTACCTTTTGCAAGGACCTACGGTTTCAGCGTTAACTTTAAATTTAAAAACTAACACAATGAAAAAACGTCTTATATATAGTTGCCTCATTCTAGCTGCTTCTTTTACAGCTTGTGAAAAGAACCTGGATGAAACAAACACGGACCCGAACAAAACGACGGCAGCCATATTTAACCCTGCCTTCCTGATGTCTCAGGCTCAATTTCAGTTTTCCCAAACGGGCTATGACCAAATGTTATTTCAAAGCATGTGGATTCAAGGCTTGTCATCAACATATGATTACTACTACAATGGTGATAAGTATGTTTTGAAGGGGAGCGGTACAAGTTATTACAGCCGTACCTGGAACAGAGGTTACGGTGCATTGACCCTGGTTGATGAGATGAAGAACTTAGTTGCTGAAAAGCCTGCTTACAGCAATCTTGATAACTGCGGTACCATATTGCGTGCACTTTTTATTCAAAGGGTAACGGATCTATATGGTGATGTGCCTTACTCACAGGAAGGCCAGGCTAAAGTGGGTATAACAACCCCTGTATTCGATAAACAACAAGACATTTATATGTCCATGCTTACACAACTAGATGCAGCAACGGCAGCATTGGACGTAACGAAAGATAAACCAACATCTGACTTGTTTTATGGCGGTGATGTTACCAAGTGGAAAAGACTTGGTTATTCTTTAATGTTACGCGTTGCCATGCGTTTGACGAAAGTTGATCCAGCAACGGCACAAAAATATGCTGAAAAGGCTTTTGCAGGCGGGACGATGGCTAGCATTGCTGATAATGCCAAAGTTCAGGCCGACTATGCTAACGGCAACGGAAATGATAACGCTGCTGCTCTTTTGGTTCCTGATGACTTCCGAGAAGTACGTTGGAGCAAGACATTGATTGATTATATGAAGTCAAGTACAGATCCGCGTGTTGCTGCTGTGGCAGAAATATCCGCTGGCACTGGAAAAGCAGCAAATGAAGCACAGGCTGCAGGTGTTAGTACGAATGCATTGCAAATCGGTATGCCAAATGGCTACGACCAAAATGGTGGCGCAACTGATATTTCTAAAGCGCCGAATTACCCGGGTACTAGCCCAGCAGCAAATGCTACTGATGCAGCTGCGCCAGCCGGAAAGTATTCGCGACCACGGTTTTCAGTGTATGGTGACCGTAATGGTATAAACATGATCTATACCTACGGGGAGTCAGAACTTTTGCTGGCAGAAGCTGCAAGCAGAGGATGGAACACAGGGGCTGCTGCCGTACATTATGCAAATGCATTGACTGCTGATATGCAATCATTGGCTCAGCTTAACACATCAGCAGCTGCAACAGTTGATCCTGCAAGCATTCCTGCTTACGTTGCCGCTCACCCATTGATTCCTGCAACTGCATTGCAACAGATCAATATGGAATATTGGGTCGTAACATCAACAACGTTCAATTTTAATGAAAGCTTTGCAAACTGGAGAAGATCAGGCTATCCTGTTCTGACTCCTGTTACCTACCAGGGCCAATACATTACCGGATCTATCCCAAGAAGAATGCCATATCCAACCACCTTACCACAAACCAATGGTGCCAATTACCAGGCTGCTGTTGCAGGCTTACAAGGCGGAGATACATTCGCGGGAAGAGTGTACTGGGATAAATAATTGATCAAAAAACATACATCCGGACAAGATCATTTAAGCATGATCTTGTCCTTTTTAATTAAACTATATTGGAATAAACTTACATCGACGTCCAGGGAATTAAGGTCCAAAATTAAATTTAATGCCGTTTTTACAACAAATGCAACAACATACGAGGCTATTACGACTTCTTCTAACAGGCTTTTTCCTTACCTTCCTGACGCGGGTTTCCGCACAGCAGCCCTTATTTCAAATTCTACCGTCGGCAAAAACAAATATCCATTTTACCAATGTTATCGATGAAACTGAAAGTTTAAACGTACTTTCTTATGAGTACCTGTATAATGGAGGCGGCGTTGCTGTGGGCGATATTAACAATGATGGCCTCGAGGACCTTTTCTTTACCGGTAACGTGAAGGCGAATAAACTTTACCTTAACCAGGGGCACTTAAAGTTCAAAGATATTACCAAAGAAGCGAATAAAGCACTGGAAGGCCGTGCTAGTGGCTGGAAAACCGGTGTAGCTATGGCTGATGTAAATGGAGATGGTTTATTGGACATCTACGTTTGCTATTCGGGGAAACGAGAACCAGATGTACGGCGAAACCAATTATTTATCAACGCGGGAAACAACAAGTTTGTAGAAAAGGCTAAAGAGTACGGACTGGATGATCCAGGCTACAGTACGCAGGGTGTCTTTTTTGATTTTGATAATGATGGCGACCTGGATCTGATCCTTCTGAATCACAACGTGAAGAAGATCGACAATATGGAATTTGCCAAATACAGCAACCAGACAGACGAATACGCAGGCAATAAACTATTTGAAAACAACGCAAACCATTTTACAGACATTTCGAAGAAAGCCGGCATCATTCAAAATCCACTTACATTTGGATTGGGTATTGCCGTTGCGGATATAAATAAAGATGGCTACCAGGACATATACGTAACCAATGATTATAACGAGCCCGACTACGTTTACATCAACAAGCACAATGGCACTTTCAGCGAGCAATCACAGGTCCTTCTAAGACATCTTTCACATTTTTCAATGGGGGTTGATATAGCCGACTTCAACAATGACGGCTTTCCTGATATTTTCAGCCTCGACATGTTGCCAGAGGACAACCACCGGCAAAAGTCGCTGCAATTGGAGGAAAACTATGAGTCTTTTGAATTGATGCAGCAGCAACAATTGTACAAGCAGTACATGCGTAATATGCTGCAACTTAATAATGGAGACGGAACATTCAGCGAGATCGGTCAGCTTGCCGGTGTCGCCGCAACAGACTGGAGCTGGTGTCCGCTGATTGCAGACTTCGATAATGATGGGTTTAAAGATATTTTCATCTCGAACGGCTACTTACGGGATTACACCAACAAAGATTTCATGCGGTACTGGGGCGACTACAAGATTAAAAAAGCAATGGCAAGAGAGCCTTTCCTGCTGATGGACCTCGTTAAAGCAATGCCATCGACTAAATTGCCCAATTACATATTCAGGAATAATCAAAATCTAACCTTTACCAATAAGCAAAAAGATTGGGGGCTAATCAATGCCTCAGTTTCTAATGCTGCCGTTTATGCGGATCTGGATAACGATGGGGATTTGGATCTGGCTGGAAACAACATCAACGAAGAAGCGACAATTTACCAAAACACGAGCCGGGAGAACAGCCAAACTTCTTTCATCAGCATAAGACTAAAGGGCAAAGGTGCCAACACAAACGCTGTCGGTGCCAAAGTGCTTTTGCGTGTAAAGGACGCATTGCAATACCAGGAAGTTAATGGGGGCCGAGGTTATTTATCTAGTGTCTCCACTGTTCTGAATTTTGGCTTGGGGGAGGCAAAAAAAGTAGATTCCATCAAAGTAATCTGGCCTGATAATACCACGCAAACCATGGAAAATATTGCAGCAAATCAAAGATTGACGATAACCTACCAGCCTAAATTAGTACCTAATAATTCGGTAAAACAGATACCGCCGTTATTTGCGAAGGTTCCTCCTTTGATTGACTACAAACCAGAAGAAAGCAGTATTAACGACTTTAAACGGCAGTTGCTGATGCTTTTCATGTACTCAAAGACAGCACCTACCCTTGCTAAAGCTGACGTAAACCAGGACGGATTGGAGGATCTGTTCATCAGCGGAGACCAGCAATCTCCCGGAAAAATCTTTATACAGCAATCAGGTGGAACCTTCCACTCGATGGACTTACCCGGCGGGAGGCAAAGTTCGACAGTCTCCGCAGCAGCTTTTTTTGATGCCAATGGCGACGGTTTTCCGGATCTCTATTTAGCAAAGGGTGGTTATGCCTTATACCAGCCAAATACAGTGGATCTGCAGGACCAACTCTTCATCAATAATAAAAAAGGAAACTTTTACATGGCGCCTACGCCCCTGCCGACTGTAGATGCGAGCAGTAAATCCTGTGTTCGGCCATGTGATTTCGACGGAGATGGCGACACAGATCTGTTTGTTGGCGGGCGTGTTATCCCAGGCCAATATCCATTACCGGCTAAAAGCTATTTGCTCATCAATGATGGGAAAGGAAATTACAGTAGCGCAAATGTTCCCTTCGCAGATGCCGGAATGGTTACGGATGCGCAGTGGCTTGACCTGGATAAAGACGGCCGAAAGGACTTGGTTATGTGCGGAGAAATGATGCCAATTCAGATTTATATCAATACGAAAACAGGTTTCACAGATCAAACGATGAAGTACTTTGATAAACACGTTAACGGCTTTTGGTTTTCGCTCGCCGTCGCTGATGTGGATGCAGATGGAAATAATGATTTAATTGCGGGAAACTTAGGTTCAAACACACAAATAAAAGCTTCAGAACAACAACCCGCAGAACTCTACTTTGCAGATTTTGATGGCAATGGTTCTATTGATCCATTCCTGAATTTTTATGTTCAGGATACCAGTTATCCTTTTGTAAGTCGCGATGAGTTAAATGAGCAGATCTATCCAATGCGTAAAAAATTTAACTCCTACCGCGATTATGCGGATGCCAATATGAAGGCGATATTTACGGAGGATCAGTTGCAAAAAGCAGGAAAATCTACCGTTACAGAAAGCCGAACCACCTGCTTTTTAAGCCGAAACGGCAAATTTGTAACCACAACACTACCTATTGAGGCAGACTTTTCTCCTGTCAGCCAAATTATACCCGGCGACTTTAACAAAGACGGAAAAGCGGATCTGCTTCTATTGGGTAACCATACGGATAACCGTTTGAAATTAGGAAGCATGGATGCAAACTATGGCTGTTTGTTGCAAGGAAACGGAAAAGGTTCCTTCGACTACATTCATCAATCTACGAGCGGACTCTCCGTTACTGGTGACGTTAAATCTGTACTAGAGATAAAAATCAAAAACCAGAAGTATCTCCTGTTAGGTATTGCCAACCAGCCCATCCAATTTTATAAAGAACCTCAATGAAAGTACAACGAATACTATATTTCATCCTGTTTTTTTCCACCTGCGGCTTTGCACAGGGCAAGAGGCGCACACCGGTATACCTTGAAATTGCACCAGTTATCAATGCGATCAATATGGTTATGATTCATGATGTTATTAGCCCACCTGTTGCCGCACGCTACTATGCTTATACCATGCTGGGCGCATATCAACTTGTTTCCAGGAATGACTTATCCCTACCTGCTCCTGCTTCCTTTATCAGGCAATTTCCGGAAAGCAAATTGACCATTCTTTCTAAAGATTACAATTACCAAATTGCTGCAATCTATTGCATCTTGGAAACCGGCAAAAACATGCTTCCTTCTGGCATTTCTTTACAGGAAGATCAGGATGCGTATTTGGCTAAACTTCTTAAAAATAAAATCAGTCCAGCTATAATCGATCAATCTGTTGCTGCTGCAAAAGAAGTTTCGGCACAAATTGTTGCCTATTCAAAAACAGATAATTACAGCAAGTTGAGCGCTAAATTAAGATACACGCCAGAGAAAACGGAGGGGCATTGGTATCCAACACCTCCAGCTTATCTGGATGCCGTTGAACCCAACTGGAGTACGACGCGACCGCTGATAATTGATTCCTGCGCGCAGTTCAAACCCAGTCCACCAACCAAATACAGCACAGATTCTGCGAGTGCATTCTTCAAGCTGGCGAAGGAAGTTTACGAGCTTTCTAAAATTCCGTCACAGGAGCAACTGGATGAAGCTAGTTTCTGGGACTGTAATCCTTTTGCTGTCACGATTTCAGGCCATATGTCTATTGGTTACAAAAAGATCAGTCCGGCGGGCCACTGGATGAACATCACGGCCTTAGCAGTAAAGAAAGCGAATCTCGATTTTGCTCCCGCCATCACCGTGGTTACCCTTGAAGCTGTAACCTTGATGGATAGCTTCATCGCCTGCTGGGATGAGAAATACCGCAGCAACCGCATCCGACCGGAAACTTACATCAATAAAAACATTGATCTCAGGTGGCAACCGCTTCTACAAACGCCACCTTTTCCTGAATACCCGAGTGGCCATGCCGTAGCCTCAAACTCGTCCGCAAGTATATTGTCTTACTTATTGGGCGATAACTTTACTTATACGGACGATACGGAGTTGCCTTTCGGCGTTGGTCCGCGTAAGTTTACTTCTTTTAACCAGGCTGCAGCAGAAGCTTCGATTTCCCGGCTTTACGGTGGCATTCATTTCCGCGACAGTATTGACGAAGGCAATAAACAAGGTAAGGCTTTGGGGCAAAACATCATTGAGAAAATTAAGAAAGCAGGCATCAAACCATTTTATTCCAATTAACCGTTTAATCAAAGTCAACCTTCCCGAAATATGAAATACCTAAAACCGAAATTTTCAACTTTGTTCATGCTTCTCTTACCTGTCCTTTTTTGTGCTCTGCCAACTCTTGCACAACAAAATTCGGCTTTTAGAAACACTGCGCTGCCGATTGATGCCCGTGTAACTGATTTGCTTGCAAAATTGAGTTTAGAAGAGAAAATCTCCCTCATGGGTTACCGCAGCAAAGCGGTTCCAAGATTGAATATTCCAGCTTATAATTGGTGGAATGAAGGTTTACATGGGGTAGCACGCGCCGGACAAGCAACAGTTTTTCCTCAGGCAATTGGCATGGCTGCAAGTTTTAACCCGGAATTATTGCAACAAGTTGCAAATGTTATCTCTACGGAAGCAAGGGCAAAATATAACCTGGCTGTTGAGAAAGACCGGCATCTTATGTACATGGGCTTAAGTTTCTGGTCGCCAAACATTAATATCTTTCGAGACCCCCGCTGGGGAAGAGGACAGGAAACTTACGGAGAAGATCCCTTTTTGACTTCGAAAATGGGTGTTGCCTATGTAGAAGGAATGCAGGGAAATGATTCGTTGCATTTAAAGGTATCGGCAACAGCTAAACACTTTGTAGCACACAGCGGTCCTGAAGCGACACGCGATGAATTTAATGCTTTGGTCGATGAAAAAGACCTGCGTGATACATATCTATACGCTTTTCATAAACTGGTTGATGCTGGCGTAGAATCTGTTATGACTGCTTACAATCGGGTTAATGGCGAACCAAACTCTACAAGTTCCTCATACCTGAATAAGATATTGATAAAAGAATGGGGATTCAAAGGGCACGTTGTTACAGATTGTGGTGCCCTGGATGATGTTTACCTGCGACATAAGGTGATGAAAACAGGCGTCGAAGTGGCAGCGGCTGCCATCAAAGCCGGTGTTAATCTGGATTGCTCGGCCATTCTTCAGAATGACATCCTGGAGGCCATCAAACAAAAATTACTAACGGTAAAAGAAATTGATGCTTCGCTGGCCAAAGTTTTACGGACCCAGTTTAAACTCGGTTTTTACGATGACCCAAAGCAAAGCAAATATTATACATATCGGGCAGATAGTATCAGCAATCCATCCCATGTAGCTTTAGCACGCAAGGTGGCCCAGCAAAGTATGGTTCTTTTGAAAAATAGGAATGAACTTTTGCCACTAAAAAAGAGCGATTACAGCAGCATTACGGTGTTAGGCAGCAATGCTGGTTCATTGGATGCACTCGTAGGCAGCTACCATGGTGTAAACAGCAAAATGGTGAATTTTGTAGAAGGGATTACCGCGGCTGTTGGTCTGGATACCCGTGTTGAATACGATCTAGGCTCAAGCTACGGCGACACCACCCATTTCGGAGGTATTTGGGCAGCGGGGAACAGTGATGTTACGGTTGCGGTTGTTGGCTTATCCCCAGTCCTTGAAGGTGAAGCTGGCGATGCGTTTTTGTCGCCAACAGGAGGCGACAAACCAAATTTGAGTTTGCCCGCCGGGAACATTGCTTTTATGAAAGCTTTGCGAAAAGGGAATCCAATTAAGCCAATTATCGCCGTCATTACTTCTGGTAGTGATGTTGATATCGCGGCAATTGAACCTTTTGCTGATGCAATTATTCTGGCCTGGTATCCTGGTGAGCAAGGTGGAAATGCTTTGGCTGATTTGATTTTTGGTAAGGTCTCTCCTTCCGGACATTTGCCACTTACTTTTTACCGTTCGGAAAAAGATCTTCCGTCTTATAGCAGTTATGCAATGAAAGGGAGAACCTACCGGTATTACAGCGGACCGGTCCAGTATCCGTTTGGTTTCGGATTGAGCTATGCGTCTTTCGAGTATAGTTGGAAGAGTCAGCCCGAAAAAAAGTATCAGGCTAATGACACGATCACCTTTTCCGTAAACGTAAAAAACACAGGGAGAGTGGATGCAGATGAGGTCCTGCAAGCCTATATCCAGTATCCAAATCTGGAAAGGATGCCTCTTAAAGAGTTAAAAGGATTTCAGCGGCTAACAGTCCAACAAAATGGCGAGCAAGTTGCGACAATAAAAATTCCTGTTAAAGAGCTACAAAAGTGGGATCCGAAGAAACACCAGTTTCAGTTGTACAAAGGAAATTACCACTTGTTGGTTGGAAGCAATTCAGCTGATGTGAAGCTAAATGCTTCTTTTACGATATAGATTTTCAATAGGCCAATCGTCGTTTTATGAAAAGAAACTTCTCCTTCTTATCCCCTCGTTGTTACCTCGGTCTTCGTGCAGGCTCAAAAGAAATCACCAGATGAAATATTAGGTTTTGATTAAATTGCTGGCAGGATTGACTAAAATGAGGACGCTAAAACATACAAGTTCATTAAATACCTTACCGCATAACTATGGAAGCAAAGCCTTATTTAAAAGAAATATATCTTCAAAGGGACATTGTTCCATCTTTTAATTCCTATCCTTTCAAAATTCCTGCTGTTGCAAATCTGTCTACTCTAAAATTTCACGCTGATGTAACGTTTATTATAGGC